>NZ_JBYISA010000041.1:0-60125 GCF_057708345.1 Streptomyces sp. bgisy130 | reverse complement strand
CTCGCACGACAGGCCGCGGCCCGGAAGCGCCTGGAGCTGCCGCGGTGCGGCGGAAGAGAGGATGGCGCTCTGTAGCTGCTGGAGGAACCAGGCGGGTTCCATGCCGAGTTCCTTCGCGAGAGCCAGACGCAGCCGCCGGTACACGTCCAGTGCGCAGGAGCGGCGCCCGGACCGCCACAGCGCCCGCATGTACTGGGCGTGCAGGTTCTCGTGGAAGCGGTGATCGGCAGCGAGTGTGGCGAGCTCGTCGAGGAGTTCCTGGTGCCGGCCGAGCCGCATCTCGGCGTCGATGCACAACTCAAGGGTGTTGAGCCGCACTTCGTCCAGCCTTATCACGTGGGCGGTGACCAGCTGGCCGGCGTCGACGTCGACCAGTACCTGCCCCCGGTACAGGCCCAGCGCCTGACGCAGCAAGGCCACCCCCGCCACGTCGTCGCCCCGACTGATCGCTTCCCGGCCCTCCTTGGCCAGCTGGTTGAATCGATGTACGTCGCACGCCGCCTCAGGCACCCGGAGCATGTACCCGGGGCCGATCGTCACCAGGAACTCGCCATAGGCAGTGTCCACGCGTTGCAACTGCTTGCGGAGCGTCAAGATGTACGTCTGGAGCGTCGTCCGGGCGCTGACCGGCGGCCGGTTCCCCCATAGCTCTTCCACCAGGGCCGAGACCGGGACGATCTGGTTCAGGTAGAGAAGAAGAAGTGCCAGCACCTTTTTCGGCTTGGGCGCGCTGGGAACGCACTCCATGTCCCCGAACCGCAACTCCAGCATCCCCAGTATGCCGACGGAAATGTCCATCCGTTCCCCCCGTGTCTGCGTTGCCCTATGCCCCTGGTGCCGTGCTGCGCTCCCCCTGAGCGCTGACATTCTCTGGCCACTTCGCGTGCAGCGCCTGTGATGCACCCGAACGCTACCCAGAAGGGCGGCCGCTGGCGCGGCCCGGTGAGCGGACATATCAGGATGAGATCTGAATCCGCCCGAAAAATTGTGAGCGAAGGATCTTGTACCGGTAATGAGCGGCGGGCACATCGCCTGCTTCTCGGCAGCGCAACCGACCTGCCCACCGCCGAAAGGCAGGCTGTCCGTGTGCCTCAGCGCAGGATGCGCTTCAGCGCCTGCTCCACGCATCGGTCGGCGAGCGCGGTGACGGTCAGCGCCGGCGGCACCGTCGCCATGGTGCCGGGGATGAGCGAGCTGTCGATGACGTAGAGGTTGTTGTAGCCGTACAGCCGCCCGTCTGTCGCGCACGCCCGGCCCAGTGCCACGCCACCGAGCGTGTGGGAGGCGGTGTCGGCGTTCAGCCGTAGCGTGGAGGTTCCGGGGTTGGCGGCGTTGATCCGGTTCACGGTGGCCGTCACGGCCTGGGTGGCGCGCAGGGCCGAGGGGCTGGTGCTCGGCCAGGTCAGGGACACGTTGTCGGTGGCCGCGTCGTAGGTGAAGTACCCGTCGGCGGAGCACGTGGTCATCGCGAGGGCGCCGAGTGCCCCGGTGCCGTCCGCGGGCGGTATCGGCCACGGGAAATTGATCATCGTGACCGGTTCGTAGGGGTTGTCGGTGTCCTGGGCCACGATGCCGGACGGACCGCCCTGCGTGGGGTTGTTCCAGGGCATGCCCCCGCGGACCGTCTGCCGGTCGCTGTTGGTGCCCCAGCCCTTGCCCACCGCCGCGCGCAGGGCGGGCAGGCTACCGCGGTCCCTGGCGGCTACCAGCAGCCGGCTGGTGCCCATCGAACCCGCGGCGAAGAAGACGTGCTCCGCGTTGTACTCAGGCCGGGCCACCACGGCACCGGTGTCGTCGATGCGTTCGCACCGCACCAGGTAGCGGCCGGCCGAGGGCACCACGTCCACCGCCCGGGTCAGCGTCTCGACCGATACCCGGCCGGTGGCCTCGGCGGCAGCCAGGATGGTCCGGTCGACACTGCGTTTGGCGCCGCTGTTGGCGCCCCAGATGGAGCGAGCGATGATCAGCGATGCCTCGCGGGTGCCCGCCTGTTCCATCCGCACCGTTTGCCAGTCCACTGCCATGTCGGCCCGGAAGGGCGCGAGTCCGGCGGCCTTGGTCTCGGCGGTGAACGAGCGCGCGGCGGTGTAGTGGCTGGAGGCGTAGATGTCGTCCGGCATCGGGGTCGGGCCGATCAGCGAGCGGGCCCTGGCGTACCACCGCTCGCTCATCTCGTCGAAGTTGATGTGGGTGCCGAACGCCCGGTTGAACGCGGCCTGCGACGGCTTGAGCATGACGGCATTGTTGACCAGGGAACCGCCGCCGACGCCCGCGCCGGCCAGCGCAATGACCCCGTTGGCGCGGAAGGACTCGAGCACCCCGGGGTAGACGTCGAGCTGCTGGTTGACGAAGGGACTCCACGAGTTCAGCCAGGAAGCCCGGCCGTCCGGGGCCGCCGGGGTGGCGAAGGTGCCGCCCTGGGCGGTGATGGGCCACCGTTTGCCGCGCTCCAGGACCACCGAGTCCAGCCCGGCCTGCGCGAGCCTGAGCGCGGCGACGCTGCCGGCGTAACCACTGCCGATGATCAGTATCTTGACGGGTTCGGCGGCGGCTGCGGAACGCATCGGGAGAACTCCGAGTGCGGTTCCTGCCGCGACACCGGTGAGAAAGCGGCGACGGGAGAGCCTGCTTCTGCCTGACATACCACTCCTTGGCTGAACGAAGAACGGTGCTGGAACGCGCGGCGGTGGCCGATGTGTCCGGCCGACGGGCGGCGCCTGGCCGCCGGGATGCCCCACAGCATTCGCCGGCGGCCGCGCGCAGACCTCGTGCAGCCCGCAGTCGGCCACGGCCCGGTGGGCGGACGTACGGAAGGCGGCAGGGAGGGGATCAGCGCTTGCGGGCGATAGTCAGGCCGTCCGCGAGCGGCAGCATGACCACCTCGACCCGCGGATCGGCCGCGAGCGCCGGGTTGAACTCGCGCAGCGCGGCGGCGTTGCCGGTCACCGGCTCGTCGCCGAGTACCCGGCCGCCGTAGAGGACGTTATCGAAGACGATCAGACCGCCCGAACGGGTCCGGATGACAAGCTCCTCGAAGTACGCGGCGTAGCCGGTCTTGTCGGCGTCGACGAAGGAGAAGTCGATGCTCTCCTCGCGCGGCAGGGACCGCAGGGTCGTCAGGGCCGGGCCGATGCGCAGCTCGATCCGGTCGTCCAGTCCCGCCGACTTCCACCCGTCCTGGGCGATGCGTGTCCACTCCTCGCTGGTGTCGCAGCACAGCAGGTGCCCGTCGGAGGGCAGGGCGCGGGCGATGGACAGCGAGGAGTAGCCGGTGAAGGTGCCCACCTCGATCGCCCGTCGGGCACCCGCCATCCGGGTCAACAGCGTGATCAGGGCGCCCTGTTCGGGTGCGATCCGCATGCCGGCCTTGTCGCCCGTCTCCTTCTCGGTGCGTACCACCAGGTCCTGATGGGCGGGCAGCGGTGCGATGCCGTGGGCGACCGCGTAGTCGACAACCTCCTGGGTTGCCGGCACCCGCATCGGCTGGTCGGCAGGAAACTCCATCACCACTCCTTAATCAGTTCCCCCACAGGCCCCGGCCGTTGCCAGGGCGTGAACAACGTAGGGACGGCAACTGGAGAAGCGCTTGAAAGCCAGTCCACATCCCGCCACAACGCTCCAGCTGTGTTCGAGCGGACCTCGACCGGCTCCCGCCAGCCTCGCCAGGACGCCGGGCACCGATCCCACGCACCGGCCAAGGCCCCGATGACGCCGCGCTGCGGCCAGGAACGAGGAGCGAGATGCCTGTCAGCAACACCAGTACCCCGGCGGACCGGCGCACAGCCCTGATCACCGGCGCCACCAGCGGCATCGGGCTCGCTACCGCCCGCGCCCTGGCCGAAAGCGGAATGCGGGTCTTTCTGTGCGCCCGCTCCGCGGAGAACGTGGCCGCCACCGTCAAGGAACTGCGTGCCCAGGGCTACGAGGCCGACGGCACGCCATGTGATGTGCGCTCCCGTGCGGAGGTGAGGTCGCTGGTCGCCGCGGCCGTAGCGGCCTACGGCCCGATCGATGTGCTGGTCAACAACGCCGGCCGCAACGGAGGCGGCGTCACCGCCGAACTCCCCGACGAGGTCTGGTACGACGTCATCGACACCAACCTCAACAGCGTCTTCCTGGTGACCCGGGAGGTGCTTTCGGCCGGCGGGATACTCGGCCGGCCGCGCGGACGCATCATCAACATCGCCTCCACCGGCGGGAAACAGGGCGTCGTCCTCGCCGCCCCGTACTCCGCCTCCAAAGCCGGTGTGGTCGGCATGACCAAGGCCCTGGGACTGGAACTCGCCGCCTCCGGAACGACCGTCAACGCGGTCTGCCCCGGATACGTCGAGACTCCCATGGCGGAGCGAGTGCGCCGGGCCTACGCCGAGGCCTGGAACACCGGCGAGGAGCAGATCCGCGAACGCTTCGAGGCCAAGATTCCGCTCGGCCGCTACACCACGCCTGAGGAGGTGGCCGCCATGGTCGGCTACCTCGCCTCGCCGGCCGCGGACGCCGTCACCGCACAGGCGCTCAATGTCTGCGGCGGGCTCGGCAACTACTGACCGCCCGGCTCCCTTTCGGAAGGTGCACACGTGTCACAGAGCACGCCCCACACCACCACGCCCCCTTCTTCGGACCTCACCGTCGGCCCCTCGCGGCGCACACCGGGCCAACGTCCCGGTGACCCGACCCGCGTCGACGTGACGCACACCATCACCGTCCCCGCCGCCCCGGCGGTGGTCTTCGCCCTGCTCGCCGACGTCGAGCGGTGGCCGCTGATCTTCCCGCCCACCGTTCACGCCCGCTTCCTGGAGCGGGCACCGGAAGGTGGCGGCCCGGAACGGCTTCAGCTGTGGGCCACCGCCAACGGCGGGGCGCGCACCTGGACTTCCCGCCGGGTGGTCGATCCCGTGCGGCAGCGCATCTCGTTCGGGCAGGACCGGCCGGTGGCACCGATCGCCGCCATGGGCGGGGAATGGATCGTACGCCCGGTGGCGGGCGGCAGCGAGGTGGTACTCACCCACGCCTACTCCGCTGTCGACGACGACGCCGAGACGCTCGCCTGGCTGGAGAAGGCGGTCGACGGCAACAGCCGCGCCGAACTGGTCGCCCTGGCCGAGGCGGCACGGGACGCCGCAACCGGTCGGGAGACCGGCTTCACCTTCCGCGACAGCCTGCACATCGACGGGACCGCCGCCGCGGTACACGCCTTCCTGAACCGCGCGGAGCACTGGGTGGAGCGGCTGCCCCACGTCGCCCGCGTGGAGCTCACCGAGGAGGTGCCCGGTGTGCAGATCCTGGAGATGGACACCCGGACCGCCGACGGCTCGTCCCACACCACCCGGTCGGTCCGGGTCTGCGCCGCGCCGCACAGCATCCACTACAAGCAGCTCGTCACCCCCGCCCTGCTGCGCGTGCACACCGGCAGCTGGTTGCTGGTGGAGGACGGGGCCGGGGGCGTCACGGCGACCGCGGAGCACACCGTCGTGCTGGCGAGGGAAGCCATCGGCCGGGTGCTGGGGCCTGACGCCACCGAGGAGCAGGCCCGGGCCTTCGTCCGGGACGCGCTGGGCCGCAACAGCTCCGCAACCCTCCAGCGGGCCAAGGCATTTGTAGAGGGGACCCCCGGTGCCTGACCTCCTGGACGGGCTCCCGGCCCGCGCCGATCTGCTGCTGCGGTCCAGCGCCCGCCGGTCCGGCGATCACCCCGCGCTCGTCCTCGGCGGCAGTACGGTCACCTACGCGGGCCTCGACGCGGCGGTGGACCGGTGCGCCGCGCTGCTGCGGCAACGGTTCGGGGCAGGGGGCGCAGTCGTCGCGATCGGGGCGGATCTGCACCCCGACGTGGTGATCGCCTACCACGGTGCCTTGCGCAGCGGGAATCTGGCACTCCCGGTGGTCCCGCTGCTGCGCGAGCAGCAACTTCAGTACGTGCTGGAGAAGTCCGGCGCGCGGGCCGCCCTGGTGGGTGCCGAGCTCTACGCCCGGCTGCGCCGGATACACGGCGGGTTGCGCGGGCTGGAACTGGTCGCGGTCCTCGGCGACGGCTTCGCGGGCGACGACCGGCAGGCACCGCGTTTCGCGGACCTGCTCGACGCGGCCGGCTCGGGCGTGCCCGAGCACCGCGCGGCCCCGGATGATCCGGCCGCGCTGCATTTCACCAGCGGCACCACGGGGAGGCCGAAGGCCGTCGTGCTCAGCCACCGCAATGTGACGGTCAACGCGGTCCAGACCGCCCGGGCGCACGGTCTGGACACTACCTCCGTCACCCTCGTGCACTTCCCCAGCTACCACCCCATGCACATGAACTCGGCCCTCGCCGCCGGAGCGACCCAGGTCCTGGTGCCCGCAGCAGACCCCGCGGAGGCGATCGAACGGGCCCGCACGCACGCCGCGAGCCATCTGTATCTGCTGCCCGCCCGGCTGGCCCAGCTGGCCGCCCACCCCCGGCTGTCGCAACTGCGGCTGCCGGACGCCCAGATGATCGCCTCCGGCGGGTCCGCGCTCGCCCCGGCCGTGGCCGACACCCTCTCCGCGCAGTTCGGCGTCCCCGTGGTCCAGGGATACGGACTGGCCGAGACCTCGCCCCTGACCCACTTCGACCGGCCCGGCGACCACCGCCCTGGATCGGTCGGCCGGCCGGTCGAGGGGACCGAGCACCGGGTGGTGTCCCTGGACGACGCAACGGTGCTGCCGCCCGGCGAGAACGGGGAGATCCAGCTCAGAGGACCTCAGGTGATGCGGGGCTACCTCGACGCCGAGCACGGCCCGGCCGTCGACGCGGACGGCTGGCTCGCCACCGGTGACGTCGGCCGGATCGACCCCGACGGCCGGCTTCACCTCACCGACCGCATCAAGGACGTCTTCAAGTGCGACAACTGGCTCGTCTCGCCCACCGAGATCGAAGCCGCCCTCGCCGAAGACCCGGCCGTCTCCGACAGCGTCGTCCTGGACCGGCCGCACCCGGTGTCCGGCGCGGTCGCCCATGCCCTGCTCGTCCTCACCGACCCCGGCTCCCCCGGGGAGGCGGAGCGGATCATCGGCCGGCTCAACGCCCGGCTGCCCTACTACAAGCAGGTCCGCGGTCACGAAGTCGTCGCACGGCTTCCCCGTACCCCCAACGGCAAGATTCCGCGGCGTGAGCTGCGGGCTTCCTTCCACGCACGACTCGACGGAGGTTCCCCGATGGTGATCCTGATCAACGAATTCATCCTGACCTCGGCACCCGAGGAGTTCGAGAAGGTCTTCGAGGCCAGCTCGGTGTACATGCGCACGCAGCCCGGGTTCATCGACCACACCCTGGTCCGTTCGCTGACCAACCCGAACGTCTACACCAACATCGCTCGCTGGGAGGACGCGGCGGCACACCTGCACGTCGTTCAGTCCGAGGGCTTCCAGGAGCACATACGCGAACTCGCCTCGGTCGCCAAGGCCACGCCGCAGCTGCACACCGTGGTGTCGCATGTCGCACGCGGCTGACCCGCTGGGCCTGGCCGGAGCCCAGGTACTGGTGGCGGGGGCGACCGGACTGGTGGGCGGCGCGGTGGTGCGCGCATTCGCCGCGGCGGGCGCCACGGTCGTGGTACACGGCCGGGACGAGAAGGCGGCCGGCGCACTCGCCGACCGCGTCGCCGCCGAACACGGCGTCCGCGCGCATCCGGTGACCGCCGACCTCGCCGCGCCCGAAGGGCCGCAAACGCTGCGCGCGGCACTCGACGCGGCGGGCGTGCAGAAGCTGAACGTCCTCGTCAACTGCATCACCGGCTACAACGGCCGACCGCGGCCGGCCACCGAGCTCACCGCCCAGGAGTTCCGCGCATTGCTGGACACCGACCTGGTCGCGGCCTTCGACTTGGTCACCGCTGCTCTTCCGTTGCTGGCCGCGGCCGGACAGTCCCGGGTCGTGCTGCTGTCCTCGCTGGCCGGGGTCCGCGGCCGGCCCGCCGCGGCCCACCTGTGCGCGGTCAAGGCGGCGGTGGCCGGTCTCTCCCTGGCCCTGGCCCACGACCTGGCGGGCGAGGGCGTACGAGTCAACTGCGTGGCACCCGGCCCGGTGCAGGACCCCGGTACGCCCCACGGCGGTCCCCTGGGCCCGGGCATCGTCCCGACCACCCCCGACGAAGTGGCGGGCTGCGTTCTCGCGCTCGCCTCCGACCTGTCCGCCCCCGTCAACGGCCACCTTCAGGTGGTCAACGGCGGTCGGCCCTGATCACGCGAAGGCGGTTTGGCACATGAACGAGCAGCGCGCCGCGCACCACTCTCCCGACCCCGGCAGCGAACCCCCACGTCTCTTCCGAGCCGACAAGATCGCCCTGGTCACCGGAGCATCCCGAGGACTCGGCCGGGCCATCGCCCACCGGCTGCGGAAGGCCGGCTGCCATGTCTACCTGAACTACGCCGCCGACGACGCGGCCGCCGCCGAGGCCGTGGAAGCGGCTGCGGACCTGCCGGGCAGCACCACACCGGTCAAGGGAGACATCCGCTCGGCCGAGTTCCTGGCCGGCCTGCTGGAGCGGATCCGGGACGAGCACGGCCAGTTGGACATCTTCGTGCACAACGCCGCCACCATGCACCCGATGCTCCCCGTGGCACCGGACGTCGGCCCCCTCTTCGACGAGATCGCCCTCGCCCTCAACCCGCTTCTGCACGGCGCGGGCACGCTCGCCAAGCTGATGCCGGAGGGCGGCCGGATCATCGCTGTCTCCGGCAACGGGGCGTTCGAGGTGATCCCGCACTACCTCGCCACCGGAGTCGCCAAGGCGGCGCTGGAGAACCTGCTGCGCTACCTCGCCGTCGACCTGGCGCCCTTCGGCATCACCGTCAATGGCGTCTCCACCCACCTGCTCGACAAGGGGGAGCACACCTCCAACCCGGCCATCGCCGGGCTGCTGGCCTCCCGCACCCCCAACGGCCGCCTCACCCGCCCCGAGGACGTCGCCGACGTGATCGCCCTGCTGTGCGCGCCGGAGGCCGCCTGGATCCAAGGGCAGGTCCTGGTGGCGGACGGCGGCCTCGGCCTGCGGGCCTGAGGGGTGGACGTGGACATCACCACCGACGTCTGCGTGGTCGGCGCCGGCCCGGCCGGCCTGACACTGGCCCTGCTGATGCTGCGGTCCGGCGTCCGGGTCACCGTCGTGGAACGCTCCCGGTCCTTCGACCGCGAGTACCGGGGCGAGATCCTCCAGCCCGGCGCGATGACACTCCTGGACGACTTGGGCGTACTCGCCGGAGCACGCGCCCGCGGCGCCTACGAACTCGGCCGGTTCCAGCTCGTGGAGAACGAGCGCCTGCTGATGAACATCGACTACGGGACCCTCCCGCCGCCCTATGGCTTCCTGCTGAGCCTGCCCCAACAGCACCTCCTGACAGAGCTGTTCGATGCCTGCTCCCGGTATCCGGGCTTCACCTACCTGGACGGCTGCGGCCTGCGGGAGCTGTCCGGGGACGGAAACGCCGTCACCGGCATCGTGTGCGGACAGGGCGAGCGACGCCGCCGGATCACCGCGCCGATCACGGTCGCCGCCGACGGCCGGTACTCGAAGACCCGGCGGCTGGCCGGGATCGAACAGCACCGCCTGGACGCCTTCGCGCACGACATCCTGTGGTTCCGGGTGCCGGCCGGGGACCGCCGCGACCGGACCGTGCGGGTGCACCGGACCGACGGCACACCGGTCCTCATCTACGACTCGTATCCCGACTGCGTGCAGATCGGCTGGACCCTGCCACACAACGGCTACCGGAGGGTCGCGGAGGAAGGAGTGGAACAGCTGCGGTCCCGGATCGCGCGGGCGGTCCCGGAGTACGCGGACCAAGTCCTCGAACAGGTCAAGGAGCTCGGCGACCTGACCCTGCTCGATGTCTTCTCCGGCTATGCCGAGGAGTGGGCGATCGACGGCCTGGTCCTGCTCGGCGACAGCGCCCATACGCACAGCCCGATCGGCGCCCAGGGCATCAACCTGGCCGTGCAGGACGCCGTTCTGCTGCACCCGGTGCTGCTGTCCGCCCTGCGGGCCGGGGACTTCGGCAAGGCGGCGCTGTCGAGCTGGGTGCCGGGCCGCCGCAAGGACATCGAGCAGGTCTTCACCCTCCAGGCCCGGCAGAGCAAGGCGATGCTCGGCGGCGGAGGCCGGATCGCCGGGATGGTCCGGCCGCTGGCTGCGCGTGCCCTGGCGCACACCCCGCTCTACGGCAAGATCCTGCGCGCCATCGCGTTCGGGGCCCGGCCGGTCACGGTGCGCTCGGACCTGTTCAACGAGGCGGAACCGACACGCTGGGAGGCTGCCGGAGCATGAGAATCATCGATCTGTCCTCACCCATCGACGCCTCGTTCTGGGAACCGGACGAGGTGGTGCACCGGGTGCTGGACGCCCATCAAGCGGCCCTGCACGTCCGCGACGAGATGAAGGAACACTTCGATCTGGACCTCGATCCGGACATCTTCCCCGACGGCGCTTTTCTCACCAACGACTACCTGACACTCACCACCCACACCGGTACTCACGTCGACGCCCCCGCGCATTACGGCCCCGCGGCAGAGGGACGCACTCCCCGGACCATCGACCAGATGCCGCTGGACTGGTTCGTGCGGCCCGGCATGCTGCTGGACCTGCGGGAGGCCGGGACAGGCACGGTCGGGGTCGAGCACCTGGAGCGTGAGTTCGCGCGCGTGGGCCGTCGGCCCCGGCCGCTGGACGTCGTACTGCTGCACACCGGCGCCGACCGGCACCTCGGCAAACCCGAGTACTTCACCGAATTCACCGGCCTGGACGGGCCGGCCACCAGACTGCTGCTCGGCCTGGGAGTACGGGTGATAGGCACCGACGCCTTCAGCCTCGACGCACCCTTCACCCACATCATCCGCGAGTACCACCGCACCGGGAACCGGGACGTGCTGTGGCCGGCCCACTTCGCCGGACGTCAGCAGGAGTACTGCCAGCTTGAACGGCTGGCCAACCTTCAGGACCTGCCGGCCTCGACCGGATTCACCGTCAGCTGTCTGCCGGTGAAGATCGCCGGGGCCGGCGCGGGCTGGTCACGGGTGGTGGCGCTGGCCGATAGGTGAACGGCGGCCGAGGCAGGAAAGAAGGTTTCGGCCGACTCCGGGATTTCCTGACAGGCATTACTTAGTCGGCTACATTTCGAACGTGCTGGCTCGGAACCAGCGGTCCTTGCGGCGCGCATCCGGCGCCGGTCACCCTCGCCCCGCCCAACGGGCGGGCTATGGAAAGGCATTCATGGACAACAGGAAACTCGGTTCGGCCGGCCTCACGACCTCCGCCCTCGGCCTCGGCTGCATGGGCATGGCGGGTGCGTACGGGGCGGCGGACACCGACGAGGCCGTCGCCACCGTCCGCCGAGCGCTGGACCTCGGCATCACCTTGATCGACACGGCCGACTTCTACGGGCCGGGCACCGCCGAGAAGATCGTCGCCCAGGCGCTCTCCGGCCGCCGGGACGAGGCCGTGGTCGCCACCAAGTTCGGGATGCGGCGGCCGGCCGCCGGCCCGCCCTACGTCGACGGCAGCCCTGCCTACGTCCGCGCGGCCTGCGAGGCCTCCCTACAGCGGATGGGCCTGGACCACATAGACCTGTACTACCTGGCCAGGCTGGACCCGAAGGTCGACATCGAGGAGACCGTCGGCGCCCTCGGCGAACTCGTCGCCGAGGGCAAGGTGCGGCACATCGGACTCTGCGAGGTCTCCGCACGCACCCTGCGGCGGGCGCACGCCGTGCACCCGATCGCGGCCCTACAGACCGAGTACTCGCTGTGGGAACGGCATGTGGAAGAAGAGATCCTGCCCACCTGCCGTGAACTGGGCACCGGCTTCGTGGCCTACAGCCCGCTCGGCCGCGGCTTCCTCACGGGTGCCTTCGACAGCGCCGACGACCTGGCCGAGGACGACCAGCGTCGCCACCACCCGCGGTTCCAGAGCGAGAACTTCGACCACAACCGCAATCTGGTGCGCACGGTCGAGGCGCTGGCCGAGAACAAGGGCATCAGCCTCACCCAGCTCGCCCTGGCCTGGGTCCTGGCACAGGGCGGTGACGTGGTGCCGATCCCCGGCACCCGGCGCATCACCCACCTGGAGCAGAACGCCGCGGCCACCGAGATCCGGCTGACGGACGAGGAGGCCGGCCGGCTCTCCGACCTCTTCCCGGTCGGCGCCACCGCCGGACTGCGTTACCCCGCGCACTTCATGCGGACCATCGACCAGAGCTGACGCCCGCTCAACCGCCGGAAGCGGGGCACACACCCGATGTGCGCCCCGCGCCCGCCGTCCAGGGCACACGAGCTGCCTCAGCGCGGCATCAGGCAGTCCAGCCCGGTACCCGCAGCACCTCGACCACCGCACACGACCAGGTGAAGCCGGCTCCCACACCCATCAGCATGCACCGCTCACCGGCCCGAAGAGCGCCGGAGAGCAACAGATGCTCCAGAGCGGCGATCTGGTCCCCGGCCCCCAGATGCCCCACCCGACTGCTGAACTCCCATGCGGTGCGCTCGGCGTCGATGCCCAGCGGGCGCAGGCAGTTGGTCTGCAAGCGACGGCGCCCGAAGTGCGGCAGCACCCAGCGGGAGATCTCGGCGGCGCTCACCCCGGCATCCGCCAGCGCCTCCTTCACGGCATCGCGCTGGCCGGCCGCCACCCGGGCCACGCTGAACGACATCCCGGCCCGGCGGACGAACCTCTTTTTGTGCGCCTCCAGATCGAGGGCGCCCGGCGGGGCGGTACCTGCGACCCCGAAGGGATCGCCGGCGCGGTGCATCCCCTCCAGTTCCGGATCCGAGACCAGCACCAGTGAACGCACTCGGGCGAACCCCTCCCGCGACGACAGCAGCATGGCGGTGCCACCGTCGGCGTAGACGGTGCCCGGGTCGCTGTGCCAGCGGTCGAAGCCCGGCGGGCAGAACCGGTCGGCCGTGGTGACCAGCACCTGCCCACGCCCTGGCCCCGACCCGGGCGACAGCATGGTGGACGCCAGAAAGAGCGCCGCCATGCCCCCGTTCGAGACCTGGCGCACCTCCAGCGCCGGACAGCCGCCGAGCCGTATCCGCCGCTGCACGTAAGAGGCGGTACCCCACAGGGCATTGCCCTGGTCGTACAGGCTCGCGTGCAGCAGCAGATCCACCTCCGAGCCGTCGGTTCCGGCTCGCTCCAGCGCGCGCCCGGCGGCCCGCACCGCCATCTCGGCGGGCGCCTCGGTGCCGTCCGCGCAGACCGTCACCGACCGCATACCGCTCGCCGCGGCCGAGGCCGCCTCCCACTCGCCCCGAGCCACCGCCTCGGTCACCGGCAGCGCGGGCGGCAGCCAGCTGCCGAGACCGGCGATGTACAGCTGATCGCACCTCATGGACGCTTCCTCTCCAGGCCCGGATCGGCCCCCGGGCGCCGCTCAGATCGTCCGGCCCGCTTCTCGACGGTGGATCGAGGACCGCTGGAGGACCTCGATCCACCGTCGAGTGAAGCTGTAGCGGGCCCCGCGAAGATCGGCCGCGGCGGACCGCTCGGGGCGGTGTGCCGAAGGGAGAAACCATGTCGCGCTCAGTGCCGGCCGCCGGACCGGAGCCGCTTCCCGTGGCCCTCCTGCTGCCGGGTCAGGGAGCCCAGCACCCAGGCATGGCCACCGGTTTGTACGGTCACGACGAGGTCTTCACCGACGCGGCGGATGAGGTGTTCGCCGCCCTCGGCACGGTCGGTGACCAGGTGCGCGACGACTGGCTCGGGGACCGCCCCCAGGTCCCGGTGGACCACGTCACCCGATCCCAGATCCTGCTGTTCACCATCGACTACGCCCTCGGGCGGACCGTGGAGTCGTGGGGGATACGCCCGGCCGCGCTGCTCGGTCACAGCGTCGGCGAGATGGCCGGGGCGGTCCTGGCCGGAGTGTTCGCCCTGGCCGACACCGCCCGGCTGATGTGGGACCGGGTGACCCGGCTCGCCGAAGGGCCGGCCGGCGGAATGGTCGCAGTGGCCGCGGCCCCCGAAGCGCTGACGCCCTACCTGCGCGACGACGTGGTGGTGGGCGCGCACAATGCTCCGCGCCAGACCGTGCTGGCCGGCCCGGAACCACACCTGGGCGAGGTCACCGTCCTGTTGCAGGAGCAGGGGATGGTGTGCCGGACCGTGCCGGCCTCGACGCCGTTCCACAGCCCGGTGCTTGCGCCACTCGCCGCCCGTGCGGCGCCGGCCTTCGCCACGGTGCGGACGCAGCCACCCGCGCTCACCCTGATCTCCGGCTACACCGCCGCCCCGCTCACCGCCGACCAGGCCGCCGACCCCGCCTGGTGGTCCTCCCATCCAGCCGCGCCCGTCCGGTTCTGGCCCGCTCTGGACCATCTGCTGCGCGGCCCGGAGCTGCAACTCGTGGAGTGCGGACCCGGCCGGGGGCTGACCGCCATCGCCAAGCGGCATCCGGCTGTGCTGGCCGGACGCAGCCGCACGCTGCCGCTGCTCCCGGCCGGCCCGGCCGATGAGGCCGAGGCGCGCGACTGCCTGGCCGCCGCACGGTCCTTCCTGACCCCGGCCGCCGCCTGACCGGCCCGCGTGTCCGCCCGGCCGATCCGGTGCCCCTGACAGAAAGGCTGCGATGACGACCATGGACACACCCGCCCCGGCCGCCGCTGCACCGGCGTCCACGACACCACCGGCGTCCGCCGTGCGGCAGCGGGTCGACGAACTCGGCGCGCTCCGCGCCGAAGTGCACGCGGGCCCGGGGGAGAAGGCAACCGCCGCTCAGCACGCACGAGGGAAGCTGACCGCCCGTGAGCGGATCGACCTGCTACTGGACCCGGGGACCTTCCACGAGGTGGAGCCCTTCCGCCGGCACCGGGCCACCGGTTTCGGACTGGAGCTGAAGCGCCCCTACACGGACGGCGTCATCACCGGCTGGGGTGAGGTGGAGGGCCGGACCGTCTTCCTCTATGCCCACGACTTCCGCATCTTCGGCGGCGCACTCGGAGAGGCACACGCGGCGAAGATCCACAAGATCATGGACATGGCTCTCGCCGCCGGCGCCCCGCTGGTGTCGCTGAACGACGGGGCCGGCGCCCGCATCCAGGAAGGCGTTTCGGCGCTTGCCGGGTACGGCGGCATCTTCCGTCGCAACACCCGTGCCTCGGGCGTGATTCCCCAGATCAGCGTGATACTTGGCCCGTGCGCCGGAGGCGCCGCCTACAGTCCCGCACTGACCGACTTCGTGTTCATGGTGCGCGACACCTCGCAGATGTTCATCACCGGCCCCGACGTCGTGCAGGCAGTCACCGGCGAGCAGATCACCCAGAACGGCCTGGGCGGCGCCGACGTGCACGCGCAGACCTCCGGAGTCTGTCACTTCGCCTACGACGATGAGGAGTCCTGCCTCACCGAGGTCCGCTACCTGCTGACCCTCCTGCCGCAGAATAACCGGGAACGCCCACCCCGGGCCGCCACCGGTGACCCGGCCGGCCGGCGGTCACCGAAACTGCTGGACCTGGTCCCCGCGGAGGGAAACCGGCCGTACGACATGCTTGAGGTGATCTCCGAACTGGTCGACGACGGCGAACTATTGGAGGTCCATGAGCGGTGGGCCCCCAACGTGCTCTGCGTCCTGGCCCGGCTGGCCGGCGAGGTCGTCGGCATCGTCGCGAACCCCAGCCCATGGCACTGGCAGGCGTCCTCGACATCAAGGCGTCCGAGAAGGCCGCCCGCTTCGTCCAGACGTGCGACGCATTCAGCATTCCGCTGGTCACCCTGCTGGACGTCCCCGGCTTCCTGCCCGGTGTCAGCCAGGAACACGACGGGATCATCCGGCACGGGGCCAAACTGCTCTACGCCTACTGCGACGCCACCGTGCCGAGGATCTCAGTGATCCTGCGCAAGGCATACGGCGGCGCCTACATCGTCATGAACTCCCAGTCCATCGGCGCCGACCTGACCTTCGCCTGGCCCACCAACGAGATCGCCGTCATGGGGGCCGAGGGTGCCGCCAACGTCATCTTCCGTCGTCAGATCGCCGAGGCCACGGCCCCCGAAGCGACGCGCACCCAGCTGGTCAAGGAATACCAGGCGGAACTCATGCACCCCTACTACGCGGCAGAGCGCGGGCTGGTGGACGACGTCATCGACCCGGCCGACACCCGCCGCACGCTCATCTCCGCGCTCGCCATGCTCCACACGAAGCACGCGGAGCTGCCCTCCCGCAAACACGGCAACCCACCACTGTGAGGCCGTAGCCCCTGCCCTGGCCGGGCCTTGCGCTGAGCGGGCCATGCGAAAGGCGCCCGACCGGCAAACCCCAGGTCAGGCGCCTTTTCCTGGGCCTCTAGAAGAACCCCAGCTTCTTCGCCGAGTAGCTCACCAACAAGTTCTTCGTCTGCTGGTAATGATCCAGCATCATCTTGTGGGTCTCCCTGCCGATGCCGGACTGCTTGTAGCCGCCGAAGGCCGCGTGGGCCGGGTAGGCGTGGTAGCAGTTGGTCCAGACGCGGCCGGCCTGGATGGCGCGGCCCGCGCGGTAGGCGGTGGAGCCGTCGCGGGTCCAGACGCCGGCGCCCAGGCCGTAGAGGGTGTCGTTGGCGATGCCGATCGCGTCGTCGAAGTCGCTGAAGGGGGCGACGGCCACGACGGGGCCGAAGATTTCCTCCTGGAAGACCCGCATGTCGTTGTTGCCCTCGAAGATGGTCGGGCGGACGTAGTAGCCGCCTTCCAGCTCGCCGCCGAGTTCGGCGCGGGAGCCGCCGGTCAGGATGCGGGCGCCTTCCTTCTGGCCGATGTCCAGGTAGGAGAGGATCTTCTCCAGCTGGTCGTTGGAGGCCTGGGCGCCGATCATGGTGTCGGTGTCCAGCGGGTGGCCCTGGACGATCTTTTCCGTGCGGGCCACGCCGGCCTCCAGGAAGTCCTGGTAGTGGCCGCGCTGGATCAGCGCCCTGGACGGGCAGGTGCAGACCTCGCCCTGGTTGAGGGCGAACATGGTGAAGCCTTCCAGAGCCTTGTCGTGGAAGTCGTCGGCGGCGGCGGAGACGTCGTCGAAGAAGATGTTGGGGCTCTTGCCGCCGAGTTCGAGCGTGACCGGGCGCAGGTGCTCGGAGGCGTACTGCATGATCAGGCGGCCGGTGGTGGTCTCACCGGTGAAGGCGACCTTGGCGACCCGGGGGCTGGAGGCCAGTGGTTTGCCGGCCTCGGCGCCGAATCCGTTGACGATGTTGACCACGCCGGGCGGCAGCAGATCCGCGATCAGGCTCATCCAGAAGTGCACCGAGGCGGGGGTCTGTTCGGCCGGCTTGAGGACCACGGCGTTGCCCGCGGCGAGGGCCGGGGCGAGCTTCCAGGTCGCCATGAGGATGGGGAAGTTCCAGGGGATGATCTGGGCGACCACCCCGAGCGGCTCGTGGAAGTGGTACGCGACGGTGTCCTCGTCGATCTCCGACAGCGAGCCCTCCTGGGCGCGGATGGCGCCCGCGAAGTAGCGGAAGTGGTCGATGGCGAGCGGGATGTCGGCCGCCAGGGACTCCCGTACGGGCTTGCCGTTCTCCCAGCTCTCCGCGACCGCCAGGGCCTCCTGATGCTGTTCCATCCGGTCGGCGATCTTGTTCAGGACGGCGGCGCGTTCGGCGGCGGCCGTGCGGGCCCAGCCGGGGGCGGCCGCGTGTGCCGCGTCCAGGGCGCGCTCGACGTCCTCGGCGGTGCCGCGGGCGACCTCGGTGAACGGTGCTCCGTTGACCGGGGTCGGATTCTCGAAGTACCGGCCCAGGACGGGCGCCACATACTCGCCGCCGATCCAGTGGTCGTAGCGGGGCTGATAGCTCATCACGGCATCGGCGGAACCCGGGCTGGCGTAACGGGCCATGGGGCGGCCTCCCAATCGCTCTCGGCGCGGTGCCCGGCACTCCCGTGTGACGGGCGTTGCGCGCAGGCTAGAACCGGGGAGGTTGCGTGGACGTTGCGACGCGCGCGGCGGCCGGGGCACCCACCGCACCGCCGCGGGTCAGGCCGTACGCCGCGCGCAGCCGGTGCGCGGTGGCGAGCGGTGCGCTGCGGGCCGGGGAGCGCTCCGGCAGGGCGTCGACCAGGGCTTCCCAGATCTCCAGGTCGTCCTCGCCCCAGGGGGTGCGCGACCACTCGCGCAGCAGGCCGGGGTCGCGGGCGCCGAGCAGCGCGGACCGCATCCGGTCCGCCAGTGTGCCGCGCAGCCGCTGGACACCGGGGGCCTCCGACGACGGCAGCAGCGGGCCGCGATAGGCGTTCAGCGCGGAGCGCACCTCGCCGGCCGCCAGCGCCTCCTCGACCGCGTCCAGATCGGTCTCGACGGACCGGCTCAGCCGGTACGGACGGG
Organism: Streptomyces sp. bgisy130; assembly: GCF_057708345.1. NCBI lineage: Bacteria > Bacillati > Actinomycetota > Actinomycetes > Kitasatosporales > Streptomycetaceae > Streptomyces > Streptomyces sp. bgisy130. The sequence continues at coordinate 41,831 of NZ_JBYISA010000041.1, read as the reverse complement.
AGTGCAGCAGGGTGCCGACCAGCTGCCGCAGCCGGGACAGTTCGGCCCGCAGCGTGACCGGGCGCCGCTCGCGCTCGCCGTACAGCAGCATCGAGAGCTGATCGCCCGTCAGGCCCTCGGGATGCCGGGCCAGCAGCGTGATGATCTCGCTGTGCCGGCGGCCCAGCCGGAGCCGCTCCCCGTCCAGGACCAGCAGCGCCTCGTCCCGGCCGAGGGTGGCGAGATGGACGCCCAACTCCGGTACGGCTGAGGCGAGATGGGCTTCCGCGGCGCGGGCGGTGGCCTGCACCAGCGCCAGGCAGTGCGGACTGGCCACATGGTCCCCGCCGGTGAGGTCCACCGCGCCCAGCAGCCGGCCGGTCCGTGGATCGTGCAGCGGGGCGGCGGCGCAGCTCCAGCGCTGCACCTGCCGGTTGTAGTGCTCGGCGGCGAAGATCTGGACGGCGTGATCGGCGGCGAGGGCGGTGCCCGGGGCATTGGTGCCGGCGTGCCGCTCGTCCCAGCGGGCGCCGACCACGAAGTTCATCCGCTCCGCACTGCGCCGCACCCCGGGGTGCCCCTCCACCCACAGCAGCCGTCCCTGCGGATCGCAGACGGCCAGCAGATGCGCACCGTCCTGCGCGAAGCTGCCCAGCAGCTCCCGGAAGACCGGCATCGCACGGGCCAGCGGATGCCCGTCCCGGTAGGCGCTCAGCGCGGCCTCGTCCAGCTCGATGGGGGCGGCGCCGTCGGCCGCCGCGTGCGCGTCGGCGGAACGGCGCCAGGAGTCGGCGACCACCTGGCGGACCGGCGGCGCGACCGTCCCGTCGGCCAGGAAGGCCGCATGGGCCCTGCGCACCGTGCGGGTGCGCTCCACCGGATCGGCTCCGGCCTCCATCGCCAGCCAAGGGTTGACCACGTGTCACCTCTTCGATACGGCTCCTGCCCCCGTACGGCCGATGGTGCTCGTAGCGGGCGGGGCCGTAAACCCCGCGGGGCGCGCCGGGTGCCATCGAGGAGCGCGCGTCGAGCGGTCGTGCGCCGTGCCGGATGCCCGCGGGGACAGCCGGGGGTGCCGGACGGCGAACGGGCGGAAGGCGCTGCCTCCCGCCCGACTCCGCGCCGGCTGCCGCTACTTGATCGCCTTGATCAGCTCACCATTGGTGGTGTCACCGCTCAGCTCCCAGAAGAACGTGCCGCCCAGCCCCTGTGCGTCCTTGAAGGCCATCTTCGTGCCGATGGTCTCCGGGGTGTCATAGCTCCACCACTGGTCGCCGCACTTGGCGTAGGCGGTGCCGCCCACCTTGCCGGTGGCCGGGCAGCGGCCCTTGAGGACCTTGTAGTCGTCGATGCCGGCCTCGTACTTGCCCGGTGCCGCGCCGGTCGCCGTACCACCAGGTGCGTCCTGGGTGACGCCGGACCAGCCGCGGCCGTAGAAGCCGATGCCCAGCAGCAGCTTGCTCGCCGGCACGCCCAGGCCCTTGAGCTTGGCGAGGGTGTCGGTGCTGTTGAAGCCGGCCTTGGGGATGCCGTTGTACGACGTCAGCGGGGAGTGCGGAGCCGTCGGGCCCTTGGCGTCCCAGGCGCCGAAGTAGTCGTAGGTCATGGGGTTGTACCAGTCGACGTACTGGGCCGCGCCCGCGTAGTCAGCGGCGTCGATCTTGCCCCCGGCCGAGGCGTCCGCGGTGATCGCGGCGGTCACCAGATTGCTCCGGCCGAACTTCGACCGCAGCGCCTGCATCACCTTGGTGAAGGCGTCCCGGCCGCTGGTGTCGCAGGTCAGACCGCAGTCGTTGGGGTACTCCCAGTCGATGTCGATACCGTCGAAGACATCGGCCCAGCGCTTGTCCTCGACCAGGTCGTAGCAGGACTGCGCGAAGGCGGCCGGGTTCTTCGCGGCCTCACCGAAGCCGCCCGACCAGGTCCAGCCGCCGAACGACCAGATCACCTTGAGGTCCGGGTGCAGCTTCTTGAGCTTTCTGAGCTGGTTGAAGTTGCCGCGCAGCGCGCCGTTGTCCCAGGTGTCGGCCTTGCCGTCGACGCTCTGGTCGGCGGTGTACGCCTTGTCGTAGTCGGCGTAGGAGTCACCGATGGCGCACTTGCCGCCCTGGACGTTGCCGAAGGCGTAGTTGATGTGCGTCAGCCTGGCCGCCGAGCCCGAGGTCTCGATGTTCTTGACGTGGTAATTGCGGTCGTAGACACCCCAGTTGGTGAAGTATCCGACGACCTTGCCGCCCGCCGCCGCGGGTGCCGCCGGGGCGGTGTCGCGCGGTGCGGTGGGGGCGTTCGCGGGGCTGGCGGAGGCCGGTCCGGCGAGCAGGGTGCCGGCCAGCGCCGCCGTACACAGCGCGGTCACGGCGGCGATCACTCTGCGCGGGGCGCGCAGCCGGTGCGGTATTGGCATGTCGTCTCCTCGGAGGGGGGTAGGGGTGTCCGCGTTCCCCAACGGCCCGCGCTCCAGAAGGACGGCGGGGCTCCGCGGACACTCCCTGGGGGGAGCCTGACCTGCGTTCCGAATTGGCATGAACGCGTTGAACGTTGGAGGAGAAGGTAGAAGGACTAGACCAGTGAGTCAATGGTTCGGACCAATTTGGCGTCGGGTGGGTGCCGAGGCCGGATCCCCTTGGCCAATGATGATCAACCCGTGACGCGGAGCCTCCGATCGGGCATACTCCTAGCGCCACAGTCGCAGGTCATCGCCTTCCGAGACCCGGAAAGCGATCATCGGCCTGGCACTACGGAAACCGGCGCCGCCGCCCACCCCGCGCGTGTCGCCGCAGCGCCCGACAGGGAGGAGAGCGCCGCCATGACCGAGTACGGCCCCCGGCCGGTGGACCGCAGGCTGCCCACCGAAGAAGCCCGTGACCTGATGACGCTCGTACGCGAGCTCGCCGACCGCGAGATCCGGCCAACGGCCGCCGAGGAGGAGGACGCCGGCCACTTCCCGCGCGCGACCTTCACCCTGCTGTCGGAATCCGGCCTGCTGTCGCTGCCCTACGACGAGGAATTCGGCGGTGGCGGCCAGCCGTACGAGGTGTACCTCCAGGTGCTGGAGGAGCTCGCCGCGGCCCGGCTCACCGTCGGCCTCGGCGTCAGCGTGCACACCCTCGCCTGCCACGCGCTCGCCGGATACGGCAGCAAGGAGCAGCGCGCCGAACGCCTCCCGGACATGCTCGGCGGCGGACTCGTCGGCGCGTACTGCCTCTCCGAGCCCTCCTCGGGCTCCGACGCCGCCTCCCTGACCACCCGGGCCACCCGCGAGGGCGATACCTGGACGCTGGAGGGCACCAAGGCCTGGACCACCCATGGCGGCGTGGCCGATTTCTATACCGTGCTGGCCCGCACCGGCGGCAGCGGCGCCCATGGCATCACCGCCTTCCTCGTGCCCGGCGACGCCGAGGGCCTGAGCGCCGCGGCCCCCGAGCGCAAGATGGGCATGAAGGGCTCCCCGACCGCCCAGCTGCACTTCGACGCCGTCCGGGTCCCCGACTCCCGCCGCATCGGGGAGGAGGGCCAGGGCTTCGCCATCGCCCTGTCCGCCCTGGACTCCGGGCGCCTGGGCATCGCGGCCTGTGCCGTCGGCGTCGCCCAGGCGGCGCTCGACGAGGCGCTCGCCTACACCGCCGAACGACAGCAATTCGGCCGCCCGATCGCCGACTTCCAGGGGCTTCGCTTCATGCTCGCCGACATGGCGACGCAGATCGAGGCGGGCCGCGCCCTCTACCTCACCGCCGCCCGGCTGCGCGACGCCGGTCTGCCGTTCTCCAAGGAAGCGGCGATGGCCAAGCTGTTCTGCACCGACACCGCGATGCGGGTGACCACCGACGCCGTCCAGCTCCTCGGCGGCTACGGCTACACCCTCGACTTCCCGGCCGAGCGCTATATGCGCGAGGCCAAGGTGCTCCAGATCGTCGAGGGCACCAACCAGATCCAGCGGATGGTCATCGCCCGGCATCTCGCCGGCCCCGAGAAGCGCTGAGCGGGACGGGGTGGGCGGGTCCGTTCCCGCCCACCCCGCGGCTTTCCGCCGGCCGGGCCCGGGGGCAGTCCACCAGTCCCTGTGCAGAGATCGTGAGGTCGCCATGGCTCCAGGAATCAGTGGCGCGCGGACCAGAAGTCGGTAAGAGGCGAAGGGGTGATGCGCCCCCTACCTTCCTTCCGGGTCTGGTCGTCCGTGCACAGCTGACGTACCGTCAACTCCCGTTTGTGAGCGTCGTACCGGAGTGACGCCCGGCCGCCCGTGCGCCCAGGAGGAGACCGTGCCCGACCGCCCGATCGCGCTCGACGAGTACCCGATCCATCAGGTCCCGCTGTCCCTGCGGCATGTCGCCACCAGCGACCGCAACGCCTACGACCGGTGCATCTTCCACGTCATGGACCACTCCGGCCGCGCCCTGCTGATCGTCGGCCTCGGCGTCTACCCCAACACCGGTGTCATCGACGCCTATGCCACCCTCCGCCTCGGCGACCGGCTGTATGCCGTACGGGCCTCCGACGCGCTCACCGACGACCGCCTCGCGCTCACCGTCGGCCCGCTCACGATCACCGTCGAGGAGCCGCTCGCCCGCCTCCGGCTGACCTGCGCCGCGGACCCCGGTGACCCGGACGGCCTGTCCTACGACCTGACCTGGAACGCGGCGTTTCCCGCCACCTGGGAGCCGCACCACACCCAGTACCGCGGCGACCGGCTGATGCTGGAAGGCCGCCGGTTCGTCCAGGCGGGCACCTGCACCGGCAGCATCCGCGTCGCCGGCCAGGAGATCGCCGTCACGGCGGGGGAGTCGACCGGTACCCGCGACCGCAGTTGGGGCGTCCGCCCGATACCCGGCGAGGACGGCGGACGGGCCGCGGAGGAGCTGCGGCCCGAGGGCTTCCACTGGATCTGGTGCCCGGTGCGCTTCGACGACCGCTTCGTGATGGTCATCGTCCAGGAGGACGCCGACGGCCACCGCACCCTCAACGAGGCCCTGGTGGTCCACGACGACGGCCGCGAGGTCCAACTCGGCTGGCCGCACACGGACATCGGCTACCGCCCCGGCACCCGCCACCCCGAACGCGCCGTCCTCCACCTCACCGGCCCCGGCCGCAAGCCCCTGGAACTCACCGCCGAGATCCTCACCTCCTCACCCCTCGCCCTCGGGGCCGGCTACCCTCCCCCAAGCTCTCAACTCCGTTCGAGCAGGGGGGACCCCCATGCCGACGACTGGCAGCACGGCACCTGGCGGGGCCGCGGCTGGACCGACCGCCGCAGTTACGACCTCACCGACCCGGCGGCACACCCGCTCGCCGCCTACGGAGTCACCGACCACGCCGCCCGCTTCACCCTCGACGGCCAAACCGGCCACGGCATCTTCGAGCACGGCAGCTTCGGCCGGCACGATCCCAGCGGCTTCACCGGCTATGACTCCGTCGCGGGGGAGGCCGGCCGATGACCGCGCAGCCGCCGCCCGCTGCGGCCCCCGGCGGAAGCCGGCCCGGGGGAGTGCCCACCGGGCGGCGCCCCCGCACCACCACCCGCGACCCCGAAGCCCTCACCCGCCGGCTCACCGCCTGGCTCGGCACCCGGCTGCCCGGCGCCCGCGCCGTCGCCGCGACCGTCCCGGACTCCAACGGGATGTCCAGCGAGACCCTGCTCTTCGACATCGAGCACCCCGAGCCGCCGTCCCCCGCGCCCTCGGCCGGGCCGGAGCAGGGAGCGGCCCCCGTCTCCTGCGCCCTGCGGCTCGCCGCCGACCCCGCCGCGTACACCGTCTTCCCCCGGTACGACATGGCCCGGCAGTACCGCACCATGCGCCTGGTCGCCACCCACACCGACCTCCCGGTGCCCCGCGCCCTCTGGCTGGAGGAGGACCCGGCGCACCTCGGCGCGCCGTTCTTCGTCATGGCCCGCGCCCACGGCCGCGTCCCCCCGGACGTCATGCCCTATACGTACGAGGGGAATTGGCTGCACGACGCCACCGACGCCCAGCGCGACCACCTGGAAGCCGCCAGTGTCTCGGTCCTCGCCCGGCTGCACGACCAAGTCCCGCCCGCCGCGGCCGACTTCCTCGCCGGTACCGGCACCGGGAGCGCGCTGCACCGGCACGTGGAGGCCCAACGGGACTACTACGCCTGGGTCGTTGACGGCCGCCCGCGCTCCCCGCTCATCGAGCGGGGCTTCGCCCGGCTGGCCGACCACTGGCCGTCGGACCCCGGCGAGACCGTGCTGAGCTGGGGCGACGCCCGGATCGGCAATATCGTCTACGACGGGTTCGAACCGGCTGCCGTCCTCGACTGGGAGATGGCCGCTCTCGGCCCCCGGGAACTCGACCTGGGGTGGATGGTCTATCTCCACCGCTTCTTCCAGGATCTCGCCGAGGCCGGCGGCCAACGGGGACTGCCCGGGCTCCTGACCCGCGACCGTGTCGAGCGCCGCTATGCCGCACTCACCGGACACCCGCCCCGCGATATGGACTTCCACACCCTCTACGCGGCCCTGCGGCATGCCATCGTCATGCTGCGAGTGGCCTACCGCCAGGTTCACTTCGGTGAGATGCCGGTTCCGGCCGACGCCGATGCGCTGATCCTCCACCGGGAGACGCTGGAGGCGATGATCGAGGGCCGCTACTGGTGAGCGCGGCCCCTTGTGAAGACTCGGAAACCTCTCAGGCGCCCGGACGCATCCCCGGCACCCGCACCGGCCGGGTGCCGGGCCCGCCGATGTGCGAGAACGGCTGACGGCGCCAGTCCAGGCTCTCCGGGAGCGTCAGCAGCATCGCCGCGTCCTGCTCCTGGGCGTCCAGGGTGTCCTCGGACTCCGGCGCCTCGGACGCCGCCCGGCCGGAGCCCTGGCACACCGTCAGCCCGAAGGGGTTCCACGGCGAGGCGCACAGGGCGTGCTCCGGAAGCGTGTCCTCGTCCGCCAGCAGCGCGATCGGCTGAAGGCAGTCGGGGCAGGTCACTCGGTAGATCTCATAGGTGTCGAAAGAGTCGTCCGCACCGTCGTCGCCGGAGAGGCCGGAACTGTCGCCCTCCTGGGCGCCGATGTTCGCGGCAGCTGAGTCCTGCTTAAGGCGTCGCATGATGTCCATCCCCCTCGGGTGGGCCGGTCGTACCGCTGACTTCCTGTGACGGGCGGTCCCGGCCACCAGCAGCAATTCCCTTCATGCCGCACGCATAATCGCCGGCACCCCACCGACACCGGATCGCGCGTGTGGCATTGGTCACATGGCCCGGCGTAAGGGGGTCCACGATCCGGCGCGCGGTGCGCACACGCGCCCGCGCGCAGTAAGTTGAGTGCGTGGAGGAGTTGGACCGACAAATCGTGGATCTGCTCGTCAAGGACGGGCGGATGAGCTACACCGACCTGGGCAAGGCCACCGGCCTGTCCACCTCGGCGGTGCACCAGCGGGTGCGCCGCCTGGAGCAGCGCGGTGTCATCCGGGGCTATGCCGCCATCGTGGACCCCGAAGCGGTGGGCCTGCCGCTCACCGCCTTCATCTCGGTCAAACCCTTCGACCCCAGCGCGCCGGACGACATCGCCGACCGCCTGGCCGAGGTCCCCGAGCTGGAGGCCTGCCACAGCGTCGCGGGCGACGAGAACTACATCCTCAAGGTGCGGGTCGCCACCCCCTTGGAGCTGGAGCATCTGCTCACCCGCATAAGGACCCTCGCCGGTGTCTCGACCCGCACCACGGTCGTGCTCTCCACCCCCTACGAGGCCCGTCCGCCACGCATCTGACCGGTGATCGCCCCCCGCGCGCGGCCCGTCCGCGCACAGGGGTCAAACTGTCCGGTATGAGCGAGCGCACCCCCGATCCGGTCCGACAGCACCCTTCTGGCCCGGCCCGTCCCCGTACGGTCCTGCTGCGCGGCGGTGAGGTGCACAGCCCCGCGGACCCCTTCGCCACCGCCATGGTCGTCGAGGGCGACCGCATCGCCTGGGTCGGTGAGGAGGGCGCGGCCGACTCCTTCGCCGAGGGCGTGGACGAGGTCGTCCCGCTCGACGGTGCGCTCGTCACCCCGGCGTTCACGGACGCACATGTGCACACCACCGCGACGGGGCTCGCGCTCACCGGACTCGATCTTTCCGGTGCGGCCACCCTGTCCGACGCCCTGGCCCGGATCCGCGGCTATGCGGCCGCGCGGGAGGCGGACCGGATCCTGCTCGGCCACGGCTGGGACGCCAGCGCCTGGCCGGAGGGCCGCCCGCCGTCCCGCACGGAACTGGACGCGGCCACCGGCGGCCGGCCCCTCTATCTCACCCGGGTGGATGTGCACTCCGCGGTCGTCACGACGGCACTGCTCGATCTGGTCCCCGGCGTGCGTGACCTGCCCGGATTCCGGGCCGACGCCCCGCTGACCGGCGACGCCCACCACGCGGTGCGGCAGGCCGCGTACGCCACCGTCACCCCCGCCCAGCGCGCCGAGGCGCAGTCCGCCGCGCTCGCCCGCGCCGCCTCGCTCGGCATCGGCAGCATCCATGAGTGTGCCGGCCCGGATATCTCCGGTGAGGACGACTTCACCGCGCTGCTCGCCCTGGCCCGGGAGGGGAACGGCCCGCGCATCGTCGGCTACTGGGCCGAGCTGGTCGCGTCCGCAAAGGAAGCGGAGCGGATCCGGGAGCTCGGGGCCCTCGGCGCCGCGGGCGACCTCTTCGCCGACGGATCGCTCGGCTCGCACACCGCCCATCTGCACGCCCCGTACGCGGATTCCGCCGGCCACACCGGCGCCGGGCACCTCGACGCCGAGGCCGTCGCCGCCCATGTCGCCGCCTGCACCGAAGCCGGACTCCAGGCCGGCTTCCACGCCATCGGGGACGCGGCCCTGACCGGCGTCGTCGACGGGGTACGGGCCGCCGCCGAGCGCATCGGCCTGGACCGGATCCGGGCCGCCCGGCATCGCGTCGAGCACGCCGAAATGCTCACCGAGCAGACCATCGCCGGCTTCGCCGACCTGGCCCTGACCGCCTCCGTCCAGCCCGCCTTCGACGCGGCATGGGGCGGCGCGGAGGGCATGTACGCCGCCCGGCTGGGCGCCGACCGGGCCCGCACCCTCAACCCGTACGCCGCGCTGCTCAAGGCCGGCGTCCCGCTCGCCCTCGGCTCCGACAGCCCGGTCACCCCGCTCGACCCCTGGGGCACCGTCCGGGCCGCCGTCTTCCACCGCACCCGCGCCCACGGCATCTCCGCCCGCGCCGCGTTCACCGCTCACACCCGCGGCGGCTGGCGTGCCATCGGCCGGGACGACGCGGGCGTCCTGGTGCCCGGCGCGCCCGCCGACTACGCGGTCTGGCGCACCGGCGAACTGCTCGTCCAGGCGCCCGACGAGAGGGTGGAGCGCTGGTCCACCGACCCCCGCTCCGGCACCCCCGGCCTGCCCGATCTCACCCCCGGCAACGACCTCCCGGTGTGCCTGCGCACGGTCGTCGGCGGGCGGACGGTCTTCGGACCGCCGAACGAGTGACATCGCGCAGGCAGGTGCCACCACGGACCGCGCTTGCTGCTCCTTGGCCCACATGCGGGCGCTCGCGGCTGACCTGGGGCGACGCGAAAACGACGCAGGCGGAGCACCTGTTGACAGCAGGCGGTCGGCGGCCGGTAGGTTCGGCCGAGTCCACCACAGGACGTCCGACCGGTAGATCTCCGCGCAGTCGTCGAACGCAGCTGGGCCATGGGGCGGTGCGCCACTGGGGCACACCGCCACTGGGAGCCAGGTCCAGGACCCGCGGCACGGGGCGACGGAAGGTTTCGGCCGGCCGGCGGGTGCGACCCGGGTGGGGCCCGGACGCTCAGTAGACAACGGCTCTCGGTCGACCCGCAGCCAGCGGGTCCCAGGTCGGCCCGAAGGGCGCCGGGCCCCTATCCGCACCGCACCGCCTCCCTGCGCCCTCCCCGGATGCCCCTTCACCTTTTGTGCACCCCGCATCCGTAACCCCGGCCTCCCGATGTACGGTCAGCTCACCACCACGACCTGCAGGAAGGCTCGCGACGTGCCATCGGGCTCCGACACCACCGAACAAGCCGTCAGCGGCAGCACGGCCGCCGGCCCGGTGCCCCCCGCCGGGACGGGCTCCCCGGCCGCCGCGCCCGCCCGCCCCGGCCGCGCCCGGCGGCTCGCCGCCCTGGCCCGCCGTGAGGCGCCGCGCACCGGCCTCGCGGTCGTCGCCGGTCTCGTGCTCGGACTCGCCTTCCCGCCGTACGACCTGTGGCCGCTGTCCCTGGTGTCCGTCGCCGCGCTGTCGCTGCTGACCCGCGGCCGGACCGCCCGCCAGGGCGCCTGGACGGGCTTCGCGTTCGGGCTGTCCTTCTTCCTGATCCTGCTGAAGTGGCTCCATGTCATCGGCTGGGACGCGGTGGTGGGCCTCTCGATCATCGAGGCGCTCTTCCTGGCACTGCTGGGCGCGGCGCTCGCCGTCACCTCCCGGCTGCCGGCCTGGCCGGTGTGGGCCGCCTGTCTGTGGGTCGCCGAGGAGTGGGCCCGCGACCGGCTGCCGCTCGGTGGCTTCCCGTGGGGCCGGCTGGCGTTCGCCAACACCGGCTCGCCGTTCACCCCGCTCGCCGCGCTCGGCGGTGCCCCGCTGGTGACCTTCGCCGTCGCGCTGGCCGGGGCGCTGCTCGCCGCCTGTGCCGCCACCCTCTGGGGGCTGCGCGGGAAGGGGTCGCTGCGCCGCGCCGTGCCGGCCATCGAGGCGTTCGGGCTCGCCGCCGCGGTCGCCGCGGCCGGTGTGCTGGTGCCGGTGCCCACCAAGGCCGACGACACCGTTGACATCGCTGTCGTCCAGGGCAACGTCCAGTCACCCGGTATGGACTTCCTGGGCCGCCCCATGATGATCACGGACAATCACGCCACCGCCACCGAGAAGCTCGCCGCGGACGTCAAGGCCGGCCGGGTCAGGAAGCCGGACCTGGTCATCTGGCCGGAGAACTCCTCCGACCTGGATCCGTTCAAGTACCCGCAGGCGTACGACCGGATCGACGAGGCCGTGAAGGCCATCAACGTGCCCGTCCTCGTGGGCGCCCTGGTGGATCACCCCACCAAGGAGGGCTACGTCTTCAACGAGGGCATCGTCTGGGATCCGAAGAAGGGGCCGGGCGCCTCCTACACCAAGCAGCACCCGGTGCCGTTCGGCGAGTATGTGCCGTTCAAGGAGCAGCTCAGCAAGATCATTACGCGCTTCCAGCGGGTGACCCGCAACTTCTACCCCGGTGACCACACCGGGGTGCTCAAGGTCGGCCCCGCCCGGCTCGGCGACGTCATCTGCTTCGAGGTCGCCTACGACCAGATCGTCCACGACACGGTCAACGCCGGCGCCCGCGCCCTGGTCATCCAGACCAACAACGCCACCTACGGCCGCACCGGCCAGCCCGAGCAGCAGCTGGCGATGTCCAAGCTGCGCGCCGTCGAACACGGCCGCGCCGTGGTCACCGCCGCCACCAGCGGAATCAGCGCGGTGGTCGCCCCGGACGGCACGATCACCCACCGGATCCCGGAGTTCACCCAGGGCGTGGTCTCCGCGCGGATTCCGCTGCGGGACGAAACGACGCTCGCCGACCGCGTCGGAGCCGCTCCGGAGTGGGCGCTCGCTATCGTGGGCCTTCTGTCCTGCGCCGCCGCGGCAGCCATCGGCCGGCGTGGGCGTACGAAGGACGAGAAGGGGCAGCAGTGACAGACGGTCAGCGGCAGTACGGTCCGCTCGGCACCACGTTGGTGATCATCCCGACGTACAACGAGGCGGAGAACATCAAGCCGGTCGTCTCGCGGGTGCGGTCCGCCGTCCCTGAGGCCCATGTCCTGGTCGCGGACGACAACAGCCCCGACGGCACCGGCAAGCTGGCCGATGAGCTGGCCGCCGGGGACGACCAGGTCCATGTACTGCACCGCAAGGGCAAGGAAGGGCTCGGCGCCGCCTATCTCGCGGGCTTCCGGTGGGGCGTCGACCACGGCTACGGCGTGCTGGTCGAGATGGACGCCGACGGTTCGCACCAGCCCGAGGAACTGCCCCGGCTGCTCACCGCCCTCAAGGGCGCCGATCTCGTCCTCGGCTCGCGCTGGGTGCCCGGCGGCCGTACCGTCAACTGGCCCAAGTACCGCCAGCTGATCTCCCGCGGCGGCAGCACCTACTCCCGGCTGGCGCTGGATCTGCCGCTGCGCGACATCACCGGCGGCTACCGGGCCTTTCGCGCGGAGGCCCTCAAGGGGCTGGGCCTGGACGATGTTGCCTCCCAGGGCTACTGCTTCCAGGTCGACCTCGCCCGCCGCGCCGTGCAGGCCGGCTATCACGTAGTCGAGGTCCCGATCACCTTCGTCGAGCGCGAGTACGGCGACAGCAAGATGAGCCGCGACATCGTCGTGGAGGCGCTGTGGCGCGTCACGGCCTGGGGCGTCGGCTCACGGGTCGACAAGATCCGCGGCCGCTGACGCCCGGCCCGCCACCGCCCGGCCGCCGGGAGTTGATCTCTCCGGTGACCCTCGGGAAAGGCGGCCGGACGGGCCAGGCACACTTGAGGCATGACGTTCGGAGCCACGCCATCGCCGAGTCCCCGCCCGCCCCAGCGCTCGCGCGCCCGTAGGTTCGTCCCCTTGGGCATCGCCGCCTGGATGGTGCTGGAGATCTGGCTGCTGACCGTCGTCGCCGGTGCCACCAACGGTCTGACGGTGCTGCTCCTGCTGGTCGCCGGAGTGATCGTCGGCGGCTACGTGACCAAGCGGGCCGGCCGTCGCGCCTGGCGGAACCTCACCGAGAGCTTCCAGACCGCCGGCGACCCGGCCGCGGCCGACGACTCCCCGGCCGGCAACTCCTCGTCCGGCAACGGCAGATCCGGCAATGCCAAGTCGGGCAGCGGCAAGTCAGGCAGCGGCAATACGCTCCCCATGGTCGGCGGACTGCTGCTGATGCTGCCGGGGCTGGTGTCCGACGCCCTGGGGCTGCTCTGCCTCTTCCCACCGACCGGGAAGCTGATGCAGCGCCGCGCCGAGAAGCTGCTGTCCCGGCGGGCGGGCTACGCCCCGGGCTCGTTCGGTGACGCGTTCCAGCAGGCCCGGATGCACCGGCCGGACGGCAAGGTCGTGCAGGGCGAGGTCATCCGCGACGACGAGCCGCCGGCCCCGCGCCGCCAGGATCCGCCGCTGACCGGCTGACCCGCTGCCCCGTTGAGCGCATCGGGCTGAACGCCCGCGCGGACGACAAAAAGCCGGGGCCACTGCGTGATGCAGTGGCCCCGGCCCTTGCGTACTTGCTTGGCGCAGGTCCGTTGTCAGGCGGACTTGCGGTTGCTGTCGCGCGGATGCACGGCGATGTTCATGGTGCCGGAGCGCAGGACGGCCAGCCTCTCGGCCAGCACCTCCTCGAGCTCCTCGCGGGTGCGCCGCTCCATGAGCATGTCCCAGTGCGTACGCGCGGGCTTACCCTTCTTCTCCTCGGGGCCGTCGCCATCCACCAGAAGAGAGGGTGCACCGCATACCTTGCACTCCCACTCCGGCGGAATCTCGGCCTCAACCGAGAACGGCATCTCGAATCGATGTCCGTTCTGGCATGCGTACTCCACCGCCTGGCGCGGGGCCAGGTCGATGCCGCGGTCGGTCTCGTAGCTGGTCACCACGAGTCGCGTGCCGCGGAGAGCTCGCTCACTCATGAATCGTGCCTCCCGGGCTTGTCGCCCACAGGACAGGTGTCGCTGTCGTCGTCATCCGGTCAACGTCCGGTCGGCGGTGAAGATTCCCGAATTCGGGATATGAGCCCACCCGTCGCCCACCACCGCCCTTGACGGAGGCGCTGTGCGCCGCTGCCTACCTTCGTGCCGCCCCTTGTTGTACCCACCGGCGCCCGGTTTGTCACATCTGGCAGCAGATGTCACCCAGCGCCTTCCATGCTTGAGCGCGCAGTAACGGTCCGCCTGGTGAGCCAAAGGCGTACACTACCGCCCCGCACGCCCGGAGGCTAAATCCGGTCAGGTACTGGATTCCGGTCGCCGGAATGTCCCGGCCGGCCGCGCTGGTCGCGGCGCCGGCAGTCCGGCTCGTCCAGAGCCCCGCCGGTGCGCCGGATGCGCCCGTCCCCGCCATCCCGTCCCCCCCGTTCCCCCCGTTCCCCCCGTTCCCCCCGTTCCCCCCGTTCCCCCCGTTCCCCGCGGTGCACGGCCGGCGGCCCACGGGCGGCTCAGACCCAGAGTCCCCGCTCGGTCAGCACCGTCCGCAGCGTTTCTAGGCGATCGGTCATGATGCCGTCCACGCCGAGATCCAGGAGGGCGTTCATCCGGTCCGCGTCATTGACCGTCCAGACGTGCACCTGCATGCCCAGCGCATGCGCCGCGCGCAGGAACAGCGGATCGACGACCGGGAGGCCGGACTGCCGCTCGGGGACCTGTACGCATACCGCGCTGCGCCGCACCGCCGCGCCCAGCAGCCGGTCGAGCGGCAGCACTCCGCGGCCGTACGAGCGCAGCCGCAGCCCGGCCACCCCACGGGTGCCGAGCGAGCTTGCCATCCGCCGGCCGGCCAGCTGCTGGGCCCGTGCCACCCGGGCCTCCGAGAACGAGCCGACGCACACCCGCTCCCAGGCGCGGGTGCGGCGGAGCAGGTCCAGCAGCGGCGCCAGCGCGGCCTCGGCCTTGAGGTCGACGTTCCAGCGCGCCTCGGGGAACTCCTCCAGCAGCTCCTCGAACAGCGGCAGCGGCTCCCGTCCGCCGACCCGGGCCCGGCGCACCGCCTGCCAGGGGAGTTCTCCGATCGCGCCGCGGGTGTCCGTGACGCGGTCGAGTGTCGCGTCATGGAAGGCGACGAGCCGGCCGTCCGAAGTGGCGTGCACATCGGTCTCCAGATAGCGGTATCCGAGGCCGACCGAGCGCCGGAAGGCGGCGGCGGTGTTCTCCAGGCCCTCCGCGTCGCCGCCCCGATGGGCGAAGGGGAGCGGTCCGGGGTGGTCGAGATAGGCGTGGCGGATGCATATCGCTGAGGTCACTCCGGCAGTATGGCGCGCTCAGGTGAAGCCTCTCCGCGGGCCACCACCGGGGACGGCTGCACGGCTGTGCCCCGGACCGCGAAGCGGCGGAGGAAGAACTGCGCCAGGGGGCCGATGGCCAGCGCATAGACGACCGTGCCGACGCCGACGGACCCGCCGAGCGCGAAGCCCGCCGCCAGCACCGTCACCTCGATGCAGGTCCGCACCAGCCGCACCGGGCGGCCGGTCCGCCGGTGCAGGCCGGTCATCAGCCCGTCGCGCGGCCCCGGGCCGTAGTCGGCGGAGATGTACAGCCCGGTCGCGGCGCCGTTCAGGAGGACGGCGCCCGCCAGCAGCGGGATACGGGCGCCCAGCGAATCCAGCTCCGGCACCCAGGCCAGCGTCGCGTCCATCACCAGGCCGAGGATCACCACATTGGACACCGTGCCCAGACCGGGGCGCTGGCGCAGCGGGATCCAGAGCAGCAGGATCAGCGCGCCGGAGACGATGGTGACCGTGCCGATCGACAGCCCCGTATGACGGGATATGCCCTGGTTCAGCACGCTCCATGGCTCCAGCCCCAGCTCGGCCCGCAGCATCAGGCCCATGCTCACGCCGTACAGCGTCAGTCCCGTATAGAGCTGGACCAAGCGGCGCGCCAGCGCGCCCCTCCCCGGGCCGGGCTCACTGATCATGGACACGACTTTTCCCCCTCCTGGCAGGATTGGACCGACGCATGACACCATGTGGCGTGTCCGGGCTCGGGAAGTAGAGCCAATTCGTGGAAGGTGGACTGATCTTCATGGCTCAGTGGACTTCAGCGGTTGGCGCGCCCCAACTCGCCCGGCTGCTCCGGTCGCAGGACCCGCGCGATGCCCAACTCGCGGTCGGCGGCCGCCGGTTGCCCGCCTATCGCAGCCTCGCCGACGGTGTGCGCCTGCTCGTACTGGAAGGCCGGATACCGGTCGCCGCCCGGCTGCCGGCCGAGCGCGAACTGGCCGCGGCCTTCGGCGTCAGCCGCACCACCGTCGCCGCCGCCTATGAAGCGCTGCGCGCCGAGGGGTTCCTGGAGTCCCGGCGCGGCTCGGGCAGTTGGACCGCCGTCCCGGCCGGCAATCCGCTGCCCACCCGCGGTCTGGAACCGCTGCCCCCGGAAGCCGCCGGCTCCATGATCGACCTCGGCTGCGCCGCCCTCCCGGCCCCCGAACCCTGGCTCACCCGCGCCGTCCAGGGCGCCATGGCCGACCTTCCGCTCTACTCCCACACGCACGGCGACTACCCGGCCGGGCTGCCCGTCCTGCGGCAGGCCCTCGCGGACCGCTACACCGCCCGCGGTATCCCCACCATGCCGGAACAGATCATGGTGACCACCGGCGCGATGGGCGCCGTCGCCGCGATCTGCCGGCTCTGTACCAGCCCCGGCGAGCGGGTAGCCGTCGATTCGCCGTCGTACGCCAACATCCTCCAGCTGATGCGGGACGCCGGCGCCCGGCTCGTCCCGGTCGCCCTCGGGGACAAGCTGGCCGGCTGGGACATCCCCGTCTGGCGCCAGGTGATGCGCGATGCCGCCCCCCGTATGGCCTATGTCGTCGCCGACTTCCACAACCCCACCGGCACCCTCGCCACCGAGGACCAGCGCCGCCGCCTCGTCGACGCCGCCCGGTCGGCCGGCACCCTGCTCGTCGTCGACGAGACCATGACCGAGCTTCAGCTGGACGAGGACACCGAACCACCCCGGCCGGTCTGCGCGTTCGACCCGGCCGGCAGCGCGGTGATCACCGTCGGCTCGGCGAGCAAGGCGTTCTGGGCCGGGATGCGGATCGGCTGGGTGCGCGCCGCCCCCGACATCATCCGCAGCCTGGTCGCCGCCCGCGCCTACTCCGACCTGGGCTCACCGGTCCTCGAACAGCTCGCCATCGCCTCGCTCCTGGAGACCGGCGGCTGGGAGCAGGCCATCGGCATCCGCCGCGAGCAGGCCCGGGAGAATCGCGATGCGATCGTCGAGGCGCTGCACCGGCATCTGCCCGACTGGGAGTTCAGCGTGCCACGCGGCGGCCTCACCCTCTGGGCGCGGACGGGCGGACTCTCCGGTTCGCGGATCGCGGAGGCGGGGGAGCGGCTCGGCGTACGGGTGCCCTCCGGCCCGCGATTCGGTGTCGACGGAGCCTTCGAGGGCTTCGTACGGCTCCCGTTCACGGTCAGCGGGGCGGTCGCCGACGAGGCCGCGGTCCGGCTGGCCGGCGCCGCGCGACTGGTGGCGACGGGTGCGCCGGTGGAGGCGGAGCTGCGGCACACGTTCGTGGCCTGACGGCTAGCCCCGGCCCCGTCTTTGAGGGCGGGGCAGCCCCGTCAGGGCCGGTCCGCCCCACCGGACGGAGAACTCACCCCTCCGTCCGCACGGCCTCCACCGACCCCTTGATCACCCGGGGCTCGCCGCCCTTGTCGGTCCGCACCCGCGCGCTCGCGCTCACCGGTTCGGTCACCGATCCGTCCTCCGCGGCTTCCGGTGCCGCCTCGGCCGCCGCGGTCCCGTCGTCCGCTTCCGCCCCGTCGGCGTGTACGGACGGGCCGGTCGCCTCCGCCCTGCCGACGTCCACCCGCTTGCCGACGTCCACCCGCTTGCCGCCGGTCACCGGCTCGCCGGTCCCCGCCCCGTCGGCCGGGACCGTGTGCTCCGGCAGCAGCGCCGTGACCGCCTCCCGGTGCGCCCGGCCGGTGGCGTCGTCGAGCGGATCGGGCGTGGCCGGCACCTGGAGCCGCAGTACGGGCGCGCTCCCCAGCCGCGCATAGCCCCGGCCCGGCGGCACCTGTGCCGGCGGTGTGGTGTGCGGCGGCGCCCCCAGCACCGCCCGGACCTCTTCCGCCGTGGCGGGGCCGAGCACCACGCGCGCCTTGGTGTGCGCCCGCACCGGATCGCTCAGCAGCTCGGCGGTCTCGAACTGGTCGGCCACGACCACCGTGACCTGGGCGGCCCGGCCGTGCCGCAGCGGCACCTGTAGCCACCGCTGCGGATCGTCCCGCTCCTCCGCGACCGCGATATGGGACAGCGCCGTCGGACGGTCCGCGATGATCCACAGTGGCCGCCGGGTGTCGTCCGGCGCCGCCCCGCCGGCCTGCCGCGCCCGGTTTCCCGCGATCAGCCGCCGCTCGGTCTCGTGCGACGCCCACTCCAGCGTCGCCAGCGCCCCGGCCAGCCCGCTCTCCACCCCGAGCACCCCGCGGCGCCCGACCAGACAGCCGTACTCCCCGGTGCCGCTGCCGTCGATGACCAGCACATCGCCGTGCTGGAGCGCCTGGAGGGCGATCGAACGCAGCAGTGTCGTGGCGCCGGTCCCCGGCTGCCCCAGGACGAGCAGATGCGGTTCGGTGGAGCGCTGCCCGGTACGCCAGACCACCGGCGGGGCATCCCGGGTCTCCTCCCCGCCGGTGACCGGCAGGGTCCGCTGTACGGAGTCCGGGTCGGTGAACCCGAGCACGGTCTCGCCCGGCGAGGTGACGAAGCGCTGGGCGGCGATATCCGTGGGCAGCGCCTCCAGCACGGTCAGCGTGAGCTGATTGGCCAGCTCGTCCCAGGTGAAGCGGTACTCCCGGCCCCGGCCGGCCTTGGCGTACAGCACCTGCTCGATGCGGACCCGGGACCGGTCCTCACCGTCGGTGAAGTACGCCGGGTACTTCAGCTGGAGTCGTTCCAGCCGCCCGCTGTCGTCGAAGGCGTACTCGGCGAAGGCCCGCTCCCAGCCGCCGCCGTGCGCATACAGCGGGCTGGGGTCACCCTCGGCGGAGAGATAGGGCACCAGCGCCTCGTAGAGCGCCCGCAGCCGCTCGGTCTCGGCCTCGCTGGGGCCGGTCACCACGGGCGTACGCTCCCGCCCCGCCCAGGCCCCCGCGCCCATCACCCCGATCAGGGCGAGCAGCGGCCCGTACGGCACCAGCCACACCACCAGCACACACGCGCCCACGAAGAACGCCAGCGGACCGCGCTGATCCTTGGGCGTCTCGGCCCAGCGTCCCCGGCCGGCCGCGCCCAGCCGGCGCAGCCCCCGGCCGATGGTGATCAGCGGATGGAACACATCGGAGGCGCTGTCGGCGGCGCTGCGCGCGAATTCGCGGCTGCGGGCGAGCGAGGCGCTGTGTGCCATTCGGGCGAGCGGTGCGCTGTTGGTCAGGATGCGGGGCAGGGGGCGCCGGGCCACATCTTCTCCTGTTGCTCGTGCGGTGGTCGTGGGGGATCGGCGGGGGCTGCGGGCAGGGGGCGCACACCGAGCCGCCCGGACGGGAGCCGGTGCGGCCCGTTCGGGCGGGACCCGTGGTGGTGGCGCCGGAAGCGGACTGCGGCTGCCTGACTAGATCTTGATCCCCCCGAGGAGGCTCGCCAGGCTCGCCCCGCCGGCCTTGATGCTGGGCGCGATGGCGGAGCTGGCGAGGTAGAACCCGAAGAGCGCGGAGACCAGAGCGTGGGACAACTTCAGGCCGTCTTTCCGGAAGAAGAGGAAGACGATGACACCGAGCAGGACGACGCCGGAAATGGACAGAATCATGGGGGGTTCTCTCCTGGGTGGTGGGGACGGTCACCATGAGTTCTTCCAGCCTCACAGCACGTATCAAGCCACGAAAAGCTGCAAATGGGTGATTTATCAGGGAAATTCCCTAAATGGGCGCATCTTCAGGGCGTGCCGGGTCCGGGTGTGCTCGGCGTGTCGCGGACCGGCCCCGCCGGCCCGGCACAATCGTGGGGTGTCGAAGCAGTCGAAGCAGAAGAACAAGCCCCGCCGCCCCGCCGCCGTCACCCCCGCCTCGCCGTGCCCCTGCGGACGCGACGAGACCTACGGCGAGTGCTGCGCCCCATTCCATCAGGGCCATGCCGCGGCCCCGACCGCGGAGCGCCTGATGCGCTCGCGCTACGGCGCCTTCGCCGTCGGTGACACCAGCTATCTGCTGCGCACCTGGCACCCGACGACCCGCCCGGCCGGCCTCGATCTCGAACCGGCCCAGCGCTGGACCGGCCTGGACATCCTCGGCACGACGGGCGGCAGCGCCTTCCACACCGAAGGCACCGTGGAATTCCGCGCCCACTACAGCCTGCACGGCCAGGCCGACAGCCAGTACGAGCACAGCCGCTTCGTCCGCGAGGGCGGCCAGTGGGTCTATCTCGACGCGCTGCCGCCGGCGTAGCCCGCTCCCGTCGGGGCGGGCCCGTCCCCGTGCTCGCAGTGGCCGGCCCCGGTCACCGTCCGCCGCGCAGCTGGTCGATCTCGCGGCGGTCGCGCTTGGTCGGACGGCCGGTGCCGCGGTCGCGGTGCCCGGTCACCGGGATCTCCTCGCGCGGCGGGGGCGGCGGGCTGTTGTCGATGAAGCACTCCGCGGCGATGGCCGCGCCCACCCGCTTGCGCACCAGCCGCGAGACGACCACGATCCGCTCCCGGCCCGCGTGCCGCAGCCGCACCTCGTCACCGTTGCGTACGCCATGGGCCGGCTTCACCCGCTCACCGTTGACCCGTACGTGCCCCGCGCGGCAGGCGGCCGCGGCCAGCGAGCGCGTCTTGGTGAGCCGTACGGACCAGATCCAGCTGTCGATGCGGGTGGTCCCCTCGTCTGAAGCCATACCAAGACTCTAGAACGGACGCCCGCCGGTGGGGCGGCCCGACGGCCCTACGCGGACGACCTCTTGCTTGTCTTCTTGGCCGCGGTCTTTTTGGCGGCGGTCTTCTTGGTGGTGCTCTTCGACGCGGTGCTCTTCGATGTGGTCTTCGACGTGGTCTTCGTCGATGTGCTCTTCCGGGAAGTACCGGCGGATGCGGTCTTCTTGGCCGTCGACGTGCCCTTCGCCCGGCCGCCGGCCGCCTTCGGTGCGGCCGCCGTCTTCTTCGCCGGAGCCTTCTTCGCGGCGGCCGGTGCGGTCTTCTTCCCTGTGGCCTTCTTCGCCGCCGCACCGCTCTTCTTGGCGGCGTCCCGCTCCGCCTCGCCCTTCTTCGCCGCCTTCCGCCCCCGTATGGGCGTCACGGATGCCGACTCCGCCTCCGTATCGGCCTCCCCGCCGCCCCGTGCCGCCCGCACGCTCTTCTCCAGCGCCGCCGTGAGATCGATGACCTGGGCGCCGGACGTGCCGGACGCGGCGGGGGCGACCGGCTCGCCCTCCAGCTTGGCGGCGACCAGCTCCTCGACGGCCTCGCGGTAGTCGTCGTGGAGTTCGGCGGGGTCCAGCTCGCCCAGGGAGTCCATCAGGGTCTCGGCCAGCGTCAGCTCGTTCTCGCGGAGCTCGACATCGTCCGGGGCCACACCGGTAATGGGCCGGATCTGATCCGGCCACAGCAGCGTATGCATCACCAGCGCCCCGTCGTGCGCCCGCAGCATCGCCAGCGACTCCCGCCCCCGCATCGCCACCTTGCCGATCGCGACCTTGCGGTGGTCCTCCAGCGCCTCCCGCAGCAGCGCATACGGCTTGGTGGCCGCCGCCCCGTTGGGCCCCAGGTAGTAGGCCTTGTCCATCTGGAGCGGGTCGATCTCGTCGGGGTCGGCGAACGAGAGGATCGACAGCGTCTTGGCGGTGGGCATCGGCAGCCGGGACAGATCGTCGTCGGTGATCGGCACGATGGTGTCGTCGCCCGGCGCCTGATAGCCCTTGCCGACCTCCTCGTTCGGGACTTCCTCGCCGTCCAGCTCACAGATCTTCCGGTACTGGATCTGCGCGCCGTCCTTCTCGTGGATGCGCACGAAGGACACCGACGAGGTGCGGTCGGTGGCGCTGTAGGTCTTCACGGGGATGGTGACCAGACCGAACGATATGGACCCATTCCATATAGAACGCATATTTCATCCCTTGTGTGGGATTCTCATCGTATGTCGCCGATCACCGTCGTGGAGGGGCGGCGCCTCTCGCTGACCAACCTGGACAAGGTCCTCTATCCCGAGACCGGCACCACCAAGGGCGAGGTGCTGCACTACTGCACCACCACGGCAGGCCCGCTGCTCGCCCACCTCCACGACCGGCCGCTGTCCTTCCTGCGCTACCCCGACGGGCCGGACGGCCAGCGCTTCTTCACCAAGAACGTGCCGCCCGGCACGCCCTCCTGGGTGACGACGTGCGAGGTGCCCCATTCGAGGTCCGGGCCCACCCGGCAGGTCCTGCTCCAGGACCTGCCCGCGCTCGTCTGGGCCGCGAACCTGGTCGTCGAGCTGCACACCCCGCAGTGGACGCGGCAGGCGCCGGGTGTTGCCGACCGGCTCGTCTTCGACCTCGACCCCGGCGCCCCGGCCACCATCGTGGAGTGCTGCACCGCGGCACAGTGGCTGCACGACCGGCTGGCCGCCGACGGCCTCGATGTCTACGCCAAGACCAGCGGCTCCAAGGGCCTGCACCTGATCGTGCCCGTCGAGCCCACGCCGTCCGAGCGGACCACCGCCTACGCCAGAAGCCTCGCCGTCGAGGCCGCGGCGGCCCTCCCGGACCTGGTCGTGCACAAGATGACCAAGGCGCTGCGCCCCGGCAAGGTCTTCATCGACTTCTCCCAGAACGCCGCCGCCAAGACCACCGCGGTGGCCTACACCCTGCGCGCCCGTGCCACCCCCACCGTCTCGGCCCCGGTCACCTGGGACGAGATCGCCGAATGCACCGACCCGCGGCAACTCACCTTTCTCTTCGACGAGATCGAGCCCCGCTGCGCCCGCCACGGCGATCTGCTCGCCCCGCTCCTCGACCCGGACCGGGCCCGCCCGCTGCCCACCGCGGCCCCCCGTCGGCCGGGAACGGCCCGGGGCGAGCCCCGGGCCGGTGGCGGGCCGGCCGGCCGCTCACACCGCGTGCGGCCGCGGCCATGAGGCGCGCGCGGCGGTCCCCAGCCAGTTGATGACGGCACCGGCAGTTGTGTCGCCCAGGGCCGCGATCTGCGCCATGGCGGCCAGATCCCCGTCCGTCGGAGCGACACCGGCCGCGGTCAGCGCGGCCTGGAGGTCCTGCCGCCGGCGATCGGGCAGGGCCACCGGCCCCTGCCGCTGCTCCTCGGGGCGCGGAGGCAGGAACGGCCGGGCCTGCGGCTGCGGCGGACCGAACGGAAGCCGGTCCTCCGGGCGCGGGGGCGGCAGCACAGGATCCACGGGGGACGGGGGCGGCGCCCCCTGCGCATCCCTGGGCGCGCCGAGGCGTTCCTCGGGGCGCGGGGGAGCGAGCACATAATCCGGCGTCACGCCGTACGGCGGGGGAGTGGGGCGAAAGTGCGCCATGGGGCCTCCACAACTCACGGTCCGAAGAATCCAGGGGATTCGGAGAATGCGGCTGTCACTTCTCCGGAAGCCGGGCGGTGCCTGTTCGGTTGCGCAGGGCGCGTGGGTTCACCCGATGAGCCCAAGGGGTGCCGCCGTCCTCGTTACGTGGCCGGATGGCCCTGGACCCGGCCATGGCCCGGGGCGAGGCCCGGCGGGCGGAATGTATTCAACGTACCGACGGCGCACGACCGTTGGTGAACCGGCGGCATTTTCGGGGGAATTCGGTGATTGCCACGGGGTGGACACATAACTCTCCCCTGGTGTTCACACTGTGGTGATTACCGCGATGGAAAGCTGCTGATGGCCGCTCCCAACGGCCGGTGCCAGTCGTGCCCCACATTTTCACGACTCGGCGCCACAATTCGGGGAGAGGACACCCCTCGTGGACAACAAACGCGTGACCCGTCGCGCCCGTATCGCGCTGGCTCTCGCCGGCGGCACGGCATTGACGGCGGTGGTCGCACAGATTCCGGCGAATGCGACGGCCGGTCAGGCCGCCCCGCACCGGGCCGATGTCGCATCCGCAGCTCAGCATGCATCCCGGTCCGCCGGCACGGCTGACGGCACGTCGTATGACGACACGTACTACAAAGACGCCGAGGGCAAGACCGGCCAGGCGCTCAAGGATGCGCTGCACCGGATCATCAGCAGCACCCAGACCGGAAAGCTGACGTACGACCAGGTCTGGGACGCCCTCAAGGAAACCGACCAGGACCCGGACAACAGCGACAATGTCATTCTGCTGTACACCGGCCGCTCGCAGAGCAAGAACGCCAACGGCGGCAACCCGGACGACTGGAATCGTGAGCACGTCTGGGCGAAGTCCCATGGCGACTTCGGCACCGACACCGGCCCCGGTACGGATATCCACCATCTGCGCCCGGAGGATGTGTCCGTCAACAGCATCCGCGGGAACAAGGACTTCGACAACGGCGGTACGAAGGTCGACGAGGCGCCCGGAAACAACACCGACGACGACTCCTTCGAGCCCCGTGACGCGGTCAAGGGCGATGTCGCCCGCATGATCCTGTACATGGCCGTCCGTTATGACGGGGGTGACGGATTCGCCGATCTGGAGCCCAATGACAAGGTCGACAACGGCACCCAGCCGCATATCGGCCGGCTTTCCGTCCTCAAGAAGTGGAGCGAGCAGGACCCGCCGGACACCTTCGAAAAGCACCGCAACCAGGTGATATTCGACAAGTACCAGCACAACAGGAACCCGTTCATCGACCACCCCGAATGGGTCGGCGAGATCTGGTAGCCCTTCCGGCCGGGCCCGGCGGAATGGCCGCCGGGCCCGGCCCGCCGTCTACGGCAGTCGGGGCGCTCGCGCATCGGATGGAGTAGGCCAACCAGCGCTCGGCCGCGGTCGTTTTTAGCGTGGGCCACATGTCTAGCGTGAGTTGGGCCTCCGTCAGAGTCGTTACCGCCGCCACTGTTTGTGCCGCGATCCTGTGGGCCGTGCCGAGCCCGGCGGTCGCCGATGGCCCGCACGGCATCGACGACCTGCGGCCCGCGGCGCACACGGCCGAACCGGCCGAGGCCGAGAGCCGGCTGGACGGGCGCGGCGTGCGGTTCCGGCCCCGGCCGGACGTGCCCGAGCTGCCGGAGGTCACCGCCCTGTCGTGGATGGTGACGGACCTGGCGAGCGGCAAGGTCCTCGCGGCCAAGGACGCCCACCGGCCGCTGCCACCCGCCAGCACCCTCAAGACGCTCTTCGCCCTGACGGTGCTGCCGAAGTTCTCCCAGGGCGAGGTGCACACCGTCTCTCTGGCTGACCTGGCCGGGATCGAGTCGGGCAGCTCCCTCGCGGGCCTCAGGGAGGACATGCCCTACCAGGTCGCCGACCTGTGGCACGGAGTGTTCCTCAGCTCGGGCAGCGATGCGGTGCACACCCTGGCCAGCATGAACGGCGGCTGGCGCAAGACCATCGACGATATGCGGGAGACCGCCCGCCGCCTCGGCGCCCGCGACACCCGGGTGGCGTCCGCGGACGGCTTCGACACACCGGGACAGGTCTCGTCCGCCTACGATCTGACGCTCTTCGGGCAGGCCGGGCTGACCAACGCGGACTTCGCCCACTTCGCCTCGACGAAGCGGGCCCAGCTCCCGCAGGACGGCGGCCCGGACTCGTTCACCATCCAGAACACCAACCGGCTGCTGGTCGGCTCACACGGCGTCAGACCGTACGACGGCCTGATCGGGGTGAAGAACGGCTACACGACCCATGCCGGCAACACCCTGATCGCCGCGGCCCGGCGCGACGGCCGGACGCTGCTGGTCACCCTCATGAATCCGCGGTCCGGCGGCCGGAACGCCGTCTACGAGGAGACCCGCGCCCTGCTGGACTGGGGATTCGACGCGGCTCCCCGGGCCGAGGCCGTCGGGGTGCTGCCCGCCATGGAGCCCGATGAGGTCACCGGTGAACCGCGGCCCGTCGCCCACCGGCCGGTGCCGCTGCACACGGCAGGGATCGCGGCAGAGACGGCCGGCGCGCCGTTCACTCGGTACTGGTGGTTCCTGTCCGCGGCCGGCGCCGTCGGGGTCATCGGCGCCGCCGGGCTCGGTACCGCGCTGTGGCGGCGCCGGCGCACCGCGCGCGCGAGCGCGGGCGGCGAGTCGGAGTCCGGGTCTGGGGCCGGGTCCGCCTGAGGCCGTCCCCACGGCGCCGGCTGTCGTACATCCATCCGATCGGTCAGGAATACGGAGGACAGCCGATGGCCTTGCCCGGTGAAGGGCGACGCGTCAGCCACGGTTGTGCGGCCTGCCGGGCGTTGCTCGGTGTAGCGTCCTGATCAGCTGTCGTGGTTCCGAAGTGCCGGACGCCCGTGTCGCCTTCACGGGCGTCCTTGCTGTGTAGCGCGTCTCCGGGCCAGGGCGATCACCTCCGGGTTCCGCAGCACGCGGAAGCCGATTCGAGCCCATTGAACGAAGGAGACGGAATATGGCTTCCGGCACAGTGAAGTGGTTCAACTCGGAGAAGGGCTTCGGCTTCATCGCCCAGGACGGCGGCGGCGCCGACGTCTTCGCGCACTACTCGAACATCGACGCCACGGGCTTCCGCGAGCTTCAGGAGGGCCAGAAGGTGACCTTCGAGGTCACCCAGGGCCACAAGGGCCCGCAGGCGGAGAAGATCCGGCTGGCGTAGGTCCGGCCGACTCGCCCCTCGGTGCCCGCTCCCGACCCCCGGGGCGGGCACCGTCGTGTGGCGCGCGGCCCGTACGGACCACGCGGTGCTCATCCGTACGGTGTAAGCAGTGACGGCGGAAGCGGTGGGGCGGCGGTGACCGCCGCCGGTTCAGAGCTGGGTATCAGGGCCGCGGCGGCTGATCGGGGCCCTGCCCGCCGCCGAACTCGTCCCTGAGCTTCTCCTGGCCGGTGTCCACCTGGCCCTTGAACTTGCCCTGGCTCTTGTCGTCGGCCATGTCGCCGGCTTTGTCGATGCCCTTGTCCGTCTGGCTTTCGTGGCCCTTCAGCATGCTCTTGATCTTGTCCATCATGGACATGATGCGTCCTCCTCACGAGGGTCCCCCACGACTCCAGCATCACCCCCTCCCAGGCGATCTGCATCCGCGCGCCAGGGGCACCGCCGGGGGCCCCGGCGGCCGGGGCGCCCCGTTCAGGAACCGCTCGGGACCGGGGCCTTCATCCGGTCGCTGATGAACTTGATCGAACCGGCCGCCATGCCCTTCTGGTAGTCCCAGGCGTTGTGCCGGCCGTCGGGGATGATCTGTAGGGCGGTGTGGATCGGGCCCTTGCCGTAGGACTGCCGGAAGCGGCGTATGGAGTCGGTGACCTTGGCGGACTCCCTGGAGCCGGCCTGGAAGGCGAGATAGACGTCCGGACCGCCCTTGCGCAGCAGCCGCTGGGCGAGCTTCGCCGGATCGTTGGCGTCCTTCTCCGCCTGGTGGCCCGCCCACAACGGCGAGTCGGGCGCCAGATCCGGGCCGCTGGCTATCGCCGCCTTGAACTTCTCCGGGTGCTTCAGTACCGACTTCAGCCCGGCGAAGCCGCCCGAGGACGACCCCATGAAGGCCCAGCCGTCACGGGACTTGAAGGTCCGGAAGTTGGCCCGGGCCAGCTGGACGACGTCCTCCGTCAGCCAGGTCCCCATCTTCTGGCTGCCGGGTATGTCACTGGCGTCGTGGTACCGGGTGTCGGGGTTGAGCATCGGCATCACGACGAGGAACGGCAGGCTCTTGCCCTCAGCGGTCCACTGGGTGATGTTCTCCTGAAGCTCGATGTCGCCGCCGACCCAGTAATTCGTGACCCCGCCGGGTTCCTTGGGGCTGCCCAGGCCGCCCGGCAGGGCTATCAGCACCGGAAATCCGCTCTTGGCGTATTTCGGGTCCCCGTATTCCTTGGGAGCCCAGACCCAGACGCTTCCGGTGACGCCGGATTTCTGGCCGTGCAGCGTCGCCCGCGCTATATGGGTGCCGTCGTCCAGTGTCCGGGTGATACGGAAGTCGCTCTTCGGGCCGGTCGGCATCAGGGTGTCGTCGTCGACGGGCTTGGCCCGCGCGGCGCCGTCGCCCTTCCCGCCGGCGTTGAAGTCGACCGGCTGACCGGTGTCCGAGCAGCCGGCGAGCAGCACGGAGGAGGCAGCGAGTGCGGCGGCGAGCACGACGGCGTAGGGGCGTTTCACAGGGGACTCCGCGGCTGGGTGATCACGTTCAAGTGCTCATAAAGAGGGAAACGGGATGCCGCGGGTTCCCTTGCCGCGAGCCGGGCCGCGGGGCTCGTCCCACCCGTATGGAGCAGCGTCTCCCGGGCGGTTTCCACGGGGCGGCCCTTGGCTCGCTCGACGGGCACGGTCCCGTGGTCCGGCCGAGAATGCAGCGGTGAGCGATGAACACCGCAGTGCCGATGACGCCGCGCCGCGCGCCGTGCCGTGTGACGAGGAACGACGGCTCGCCAGGAAGGCGCTGGCCGGCCATGCGCGGAACGCGGACGACCTGTCGTTGTTGATGGACATGCTGGGCCTGGATCCGAGCCGTGATCCGGACCATGAGGCGGCGTACGGCCATGAGAGGGGGCGCGGTCAGGACTGCGGCGGCGGCCCGGGCAACGGGCGCGGCTCCGGACGTGAACGGCGGCCGGAGCTGCGCCGGGACGCCCGGTCGCGCTGGGGCGGGCCCCGGGCGTAACCCACGCCCCGGGCGCTCCGCCCTAGATCCGGGCCCCCGATCCGGGCCCCCGTCCGGCCGCTACCGGCTGCCGCCCGCCCGGGCCAGCCGCACGGTCACGATCTGGAACGGGCGCAGCAGCATCCGCAGGGTGCTGCCCTGCCGTTGTCCGGGAACCTCGGGGCGCGCAGCAGGGAGACCCGGACGCTCGTGGTGGTGCCCCGTCGCCGTCCTCCCGGACCGTACGGGTGACGTCATGACCGTAGGTGGCGTCGTTGACCAGGGCGACGCCCCAGCCCGGCTCCTCCAGGTGCACGAACCGGTGGGCGCAGGTCTCGAAGTTGGCGGCCTCCCCGCTGGTGTTGGTGTGGGTGGGCCGGTGGGCATGGCCGAACTGGGTCTCGGCCGCACAGCGCTCGGCGTGCAGGTCCAGCGGGAAGGCGGCCTTGAGGAAGCGCGGGAGAGCACCGCGACGCCCGCGCCCCGCTGGCCACGCGGGTCCACGGCCCGGTGGGCAGGCTCCGCTGCGTCACGTGCACCTGATCAGGACGGCCCGGCCGGACACCCCCTGACCCGCGCCGTGATGCCCGGCAGCGGCACGGGTGACAGACTTGGCGGGCAGGCTGATCATGCTGCTACCTAGCCCGGAGGAGGCCGCGCGGATGGCCGGCACAGGCGGCAGGCGGCACCCCACGGCGCACCCGCGTGCCCTGGTCACCGGTGCCACCGGCTACATCGGCGGCCGTCTGATCCCCGAGCTGCTGGCGGCCGGATACGACGTACGGGCACTGGCCAGGACACCGGAGAAGCTGCGCGATCACCCCTGGGCCGGGCGGACGGAGGTGCTGCGCGGCGATGTCACCGACGAGGGATCGGTCCGTACCGCGATGGCCGGTGTCGAGGTGGCGTACTACCTGGTGCACGCCCTGGGCAGCGGCGGCCGGTTCGAGGACACCGACCGCCGGGCCGCGCAGATCTTCGCCCGGCAGGCCCGCGCCGCCGGCGTCCGCCGGATCGTCTACCTCGGCGGCCTCACCCCCGAGGGCATCCCCGAGCAGGACCTGTCGCCCCACCTGCGCTCCCGTGCCGAGGTCGCGGACATCCTGCTGGCGTCCGGCGTCCCCACCGCCGTGCTGCGCGCCGCCGTCATCATCGGCTCCGGCTCGGCCTCGTTCGAGATGCTGCGCTACCTCACCGAGCGGCTGCCGGTGATGGTCACCCCCAGCTGGGTGCGCACCCGCATCCAGCCGGTCGCCGTCCGCGATGTGCTGCGCTATCTGGTGGGCTGCGCCCGCCTCCCCGATGACGTCAGCCGGGCCTTCGACATCGGCGGACCCGACGTCCTCACCTACCGCGACATGATGCAGCGCTACGCACGGGTCGCCGCACTGCCGGAACGGCTGATCCTCCCCGTGCCGATGCTCACCCCGCGCCTCTCCAGCCTCTGGATCGGCCTGGTCACCCCCGTGCCGCCGGGCCTGGCCCGCCCGCTCGCCGAATCACTGCGGCACGAGGTCGTCTGCCACGAGCACGACATCGCCCGCTACCTCCCCGACCCCGACCCGCCGGGTCACCCCATCGCCTTCGACGACGCGCTGGAACTGGCGCTGCGCCGGGTGCGGGACGCCGAGGTCGCCACCCGCTGGTCCAACGCCGCGGTGCCCGGCGCGCCGAGCGATCCGCTGCCGACCGACCCCGACTGGGCCGGCGGCAGCCTCTACACCGACCGGCGGGAGCGGGCCGTGGACGCCCCGCCCGAGGCGCTGTGGCGGGTGGTCGAAGGCATCGGCGGCGACAACGGCTGGTACTCCCTTCCATTCGCCTGGGCGGTGCGCGGCTGGCTGGACCGGCTGGTCGGCGGGGTGGGGCTGCGCCGCGGCCGACGGGACGCCGGCCGGCTGCGGGTCGGCGATTCGCTCGACTTCTGGCGCGTCGAGGAGGTCGAGCCGGGCCGGCTGCTGCGGCTGCGCGCCGAGATGCGGCTCCCCGGCCTGGCCTGGCTGGAACTGACGGTCGGCCGCGACGCCCACGGCCGTACCCTCTACGGCCAGCGGGCCCTGTTCCACCCGCACGGACTGACCGGCCACGCCTACTGGTGGTCCGTCTCCCCCTTCCACGCCGCGGTGTTCGGCGGGATGGCCCGCAACATCGCGGCCGCCGCGGCGGCCGAGCACCGGAGCCGCCCGGCGTGACCGGCCCGCGCCGTATGCCGAGGGCCGTCAAGTAGCTCTATGCGCATGTGAGTTGAGGTCTGCGGCCCGGCAGGCGATACGCCGACGGCGGGTTCCCGGGCGGACGCTGCCCGGGAACCCGCCGTCGTGGGGGATCAGTGGTGTGTCACCACACCGGCCGCCCGGTGTGTCACCACACCGGCCGCCATCCGGCCGCAGTTGGAGCCGGAAACGCTGACGCTGACCGTCTCGATCGCGCCGCCCCAGTCCACACAGATGCCCTTTCCGGGCAGATAGACGGGACCGGCGTACGAGGTGTACTGACCGCTGTCGTAAATCCAGTCGGAACTGCCGTCGGTGGCCGCGACATAGGCGTTCATGTACACCCGCTTCCCGGCGCTGTTCCGCACGGTCACGACACAGTTCTTTCCGGTCTTGGCGCTGTACGTCAGGTACACGGTCCCCTTTCCGGTGACCGGTACGGAATTCACTACGCGGTAGCCGCTTCCGCAGGCTCCGTTGTACGCGGCGGCCGTCGGCGCGGCGGACGCGGTGGTGGCTGTCGCCATTGTGGCGATACCGGCCACGGCCAGTGCCGCGGCTCCTGCGATGGCACGAGAACGCTTCATGGAAAACCCCCCGTTGGGTGACGTGCGTTGCGTGGTCATTCGCAGTGTTGGACAGCGCTCGGCCGTGAAGGGTTGTACCGCGGCGGGAATTCGTGTTCATCCCGGGGGAGTTGTCCAAAAACCGTGCCCGGCCGTCGCCGCGCAGCGGAAACGGCCGGTCCCCGGCGCCGCGGGGGGCGCGCCGGGGACCGGCCGTGGCGTGCGGGTCAGTTGCCGTCCGCGAGGACCCTCAGGCGGGTGTACGAGCCGTTGAAGCGGTTCCGGTCGCCGACGACATGGCCCGAGGAGGTGTGCTGCCAGATGCTGTGGAAGTGCCAGCCGGCCGGCAGTGCGCCCACGGACGAGCCGTAGCGCGGGATCCACAGCGGGTTCGTCCGGCCGAACTTGCCGGAGTTGCCGGTGCACTTCTTCCACCAGTTGGTGGAGGTGTAGATGACCGGGTGACGGCCGGTCTCCTCCCGGTAGGTGCGCACGAAGTCGCGGATCCAGCCGACCATCGCCTTGTGGCTCTTGCCGTAGCAGGTCGCGCCGTACGGGTTGTACTCCATGTCGAGCGCGCCGGGCAGCGTCCGGCCGTCCGGGGACCAGTCGCCGCCGTGGTCGACGAAGTACCGCGCCTGGGAGCCTCCGCTGGAGTGGTCGGGCAGGGCGAAGTGGTACGCGCCATGGATCATGCCGGAGTTGTACGAGCCCCTGTACTGCTGTGTGAAGTACGGGTTCGTGTAGCTGGTTCCCTCGCTGGCCTTGACGTAGGCGAAACGCACCCCGGACCTGTGCAGCGAGGACCAGCCGACCTTCTTGTTGTGGCTGGAGACATCGACGCCGGACACACCTCTTCTGACCGAGGACCTGGCCCCGGAACCGCCGGCCGCCGCCCGGTCGCCACCCTCGTGGGCCATGATCGTGGACCCCATCCAGTCCTGCTCGGGGTGGGCGGGTCTCTTCTCGGCGTCCGACGCCGTGGCGGAGCCGGGCAGCGCGAGGGGCAGAGCGAGCACGGAGAGGAGAGAAACGAGAGTTCCGGCCGCAAGAGGGACTGCACGGCGGGCCGGACCGGATCTGCGCAAGGGCATCGCATGCCTCCGAAAGCCTTCGGTTGAGTCAGGTTCGGCAGCTTTTGAGCAGAATCCTGCCGATAAGAGACATATACGCAGAACCGGCTGACTCTATGACCCAATGGCCCGTCAGTCCGCCGACCGGCCCTGCATCTCACCCGTCCGGCGGGCGGAAACGGTCCCTCACGCCCCCGTTCCGGGCCTCCGGGTCGTACGGCAGAGCGAAGCGGGCCCCGGCTCTGCCGGGACCCGCTCCACCGCGCAGCGGCGAACGCGCCATTCCGCCGCTCCGCAAGCTGCTCTATGCCGAGCCTGCCGGCTCGCTTGTGTGGTCCGTCATGTCCCTCGCCTCAGCCGGCTCGGACGGCCTCGGGTGCCGGTGACGGCTCTTCCGCTCGGTCGGCTCAGTAGGCCGAGTCGACGTTGTCGATCGAGCCGTACCGGTCGGCCGCGTAGTTGGCCGCCGCGGTGATGTTGGCGATCGGGTCGGTGAGCTTATGGGGGGTGCCGGAGACGTGGTAGGCGTCGAACGTGGGCTGGATCACCTGGAGCAGGCCCTTGGAGGGCACGCCGTTGATGGCGTTGATGTCCCAGTCGTTGACGGCGTTGGGGTCACCGGCGGACTCCCGCATGATGTTGCGGTGCAGGCCCTCGTAGGAGCCGGGGATGCCCTTGGCCTTCATGATGTCCAGGGACTCGCGGATCCAGCCGTCAAGGTTGTTCGGGTACTCCTTGACGTCCTTGCGCTCGGCGGAGCGGTTGGCGGCCTGCTGGGCGCTGTGCTGCTTCTCGACGGCGGTGACCTTCACGTGGTCGGCGACCGAGGCGGTCACCGGACGACCGGTCTTGGCGTCGTCCGCCTTTGCCGGCTGACCCTTCGCGCTGACGGGCTTGACCGCGGCGGGGGAGTGCTCAGAAGCGGCCTGAGCGGTGTCCGGGGCGGAGGTGAGGGCCAGGCCCGAGGTGGCACCCGCGGCGGCCAGGACGGCCACGGCGACCTTGTGGGTACGGGTGATGCGGGTGATACGGGCAGCGCGGGGCAGGGTGAAGCTGGGCATGCAGAGTGACCTCTTCCAGGTACTGGGGACGGGGAGGCGGCCTTTTTTGGCGGCGCGTAACGAACCGGAGGTCTTTGTTGCGTCCGCCGTGGGGCGTGACCCGCAAACTCGCTCTCGGTGCGTCGGAATCCATGGTTAACGCCGGTCCCGAATCGAGGCAATGGTGCTCTGTACTACTCATCTTCGTGAGATAAACCCGGATCGCGGAAGTGGTAAGCGCTTCCGGCGGCGTTGGCCCGGAATGGGCGCATGGGAATCTCCTAGACAGAGTCGTAAGTGACATACATCGCGTGCCTCGGGTCACCCGATAACGCCCTCAAAGGCCGCTCGCATCCGGTCCATAAGTTGTCTGGCTCACAACGGAATTAGCGTGTTCCGGCGGCCGTTCGGGCGCCGGTGGCAGCGAATTCAGCCGGGTGCGGGCACGGCCGGACGGGCCGGTAATCCGTAAATGTGGCGCGAGGCACTGTGGCGGCGGCCAAAAGGGCGGCAATTGTGCGCTGATTCACGATCGGCGACGGCCGGTTTTTATCGCGGTGCGGAGCAGGGGGAAGGCCGGACCGGCTCGGCCGTCGGTGCACGCTCCGCTACGGCAATACGGCGGTGCCGCTGGGCCGTTCGCAGCAGCGCCCGGAGCTGTCGCATGACTCCGGGCCCGCCGCCCCGGAAGGTGGCAGCGCACACAGTCACCACTCACCGTAGGGACATCCATATGCTCCGTCGTATTTCCGTCGTGCTCACCGGTCTTCTCGTCACCGGCTTCCTCGCGACCGGCGCGGCCGCCGCGGCGCCGGTCGATGGCCGCCACCAGGACCGCCTCACAGCCAAGGAACGGCACGGACTCCGTATCGCCTCCGAGGTTCTCGACACGCTCTTCGGCGAGGGCCTGCCCCGGCGCGACCGCTACTGACCGGCGGCGCCGGGCACCAGGCCCGGCGCCGGTGCCGGACCGCACACGGCAAACGGCAGTGGCCCCACCCGCGGGATGCGGGCAGGGCCACTGCCGTTGCTGTGTTCGGGGCCGCGGCGCGGCTCCCGGATCAGTCTGCTCCGACCGTCCTGACGGTCGCGTTTCCCCGGCTCAGTAGGCCGAGTTGACGTTGTCGATCGAGCCGTACCGGTCGGCCGCGTAGTTGGCCGCCGCGGTGATGTTGGCGATCGGGTCGGTGAGCTTATGGGGGGTGCCGGAGACGTGGTACGCGTCGAAGGTCGGCTGGATCACCTGGAGCAGGCCCTTGGAGGGCACGCCGTTGATGGCGTTGATGTCCCAGTCGTTGACGGCGTTGGGGTCACCGGCGGACTCCCGCATGATGTTGCGGTGCAGGCCCTCGTAGGAGCCCGGTATCCCCTTGTCCTTCATGATGTCGAGCGACTCACGGATCCAGCCGTCGAGGTTGTTCGCGTAGCGCTTCGGGGTGGCCTTCGGGGCCTTGGGGGCGGCCTTCGGCGCGACCAGGGCCTTGCGCTCGATGGAGCGGTTGGCCGCCTGATCGGCGGCGTGGTGCGGCTTCTCGGCAGGGGCCGCCTTGAGGCCCGCGGCGACGGAGGAGGCGACCGCACGGGCCTGCTTGCCGTCGTCGCCCCGGTCCTTCGCGGTGAGCGGCATGCCGTTCGCGCTGACCGGCTTGACCGCGGCCGGCGCGTCGGCGGCCGTGGTGGTCCCGGCGTTGCCGGGCGCCGCGGTGAACGCCAGGGCGGCGGCGCAGCCCGCGGTGGCCACGAGTGCGGCGGAGACCTTGTGCGTACGGGTGAGGCGGACGGTGCGGGGCAGGGTGAACTGGGGCATGCGGAGGTGACCTCTTCCAGGGCTTGATGGCGGGGGAAACGGCCTTCGGTTGGCGCGTGAGGACCGAGGGTCATTGCCGCGTTACGCCGCTCCGGCTGAGATCGCGGGCTCGTTCTCGGTGCTAACGGGAAACATGGTTAGCGCGGGCCCGGGATGGTGGCAAAGATGCCTTGTACTACCTATCTTCGTGAGATAGGGCGGAATGTCCGTTGTAAATACCGCGAATCGCGGTAAGTGCGGGGTGGAGTCGCGACTAGGAATGCTCGTACGTGACGTACGTCGCGTGCCCGGTGTCACGCGGACCGGACGCGGCATTCCGTTTCACGGCGCCGCGGAGTTGCCTGGCTCACACCGTGCAGGGGTATTTCCGCGGCGGGTGCCGACGGGGCGGCAATGCTCAGAAGCGGCCCCATGCATGACGCCCCCTATGGAGTCCATAGGGGGCGCGAGTATGCGGCGGTAAAGGGGGAGTCGGGAATTCAGTCTGCCATCAGCTGCGCGGCGAGCTGCTCGATCCGTTCGTGCCAGGCGTCCAGCGCGGCGTCCGTGTCAAAGCCCGGCGGGCCGGTCTGGGTGAGGACGAGCCGGGGGCCGTGGCCGGTGCCCTGGCCCAGCTCCCAGCGGACCGTGCCCTCCGGGTGCCAGCGGTACGTGAGCACCGCTGGGGCCGCGACCTCGGTGACGGGCCCGGCCGGCGCCTGCCTACTGGTGAAGCCCGCCGGTGCGGGCGACCCCACGGCCGGCTCGTCCCCCGAGGTCAGCGCGGCCCAGACGGTCTCGGTGGCCCGTACGAGCTGCCGCTCGAAACGGACGCGCGGCCCGTCCGCGGTGTCCTCGACCACCCCGCGTCCGAGGTCGAACTGCTCCAGATACGCCTCGTGCAGCTCGCCGGTGTCGCGCTCGACGTGCGGCGAGTCGCCGTCGAGCAGCTGGGACAGTGCGGTGAGGCACAGATGCCAGCCGGAGGCGAAGCTGGCGCCGCCGAACCGGTCGCCGAAGGTGTGCACCAGGACCAGTAGCGAGCCGTCGCCGTCCGGGGTGATCTCCCAGCGCAGATGGTCCTCGCCCCAGGTGAAGGCGAACAGCCGGGGCTCCTCGGCGTCGGTGACCGTGCCGGTCATGGCGATATCGCTCACCCCGGGCATGGTGAAGGTCATCGCGCCGCCGGGGCGGAGCTCCACGGCGACCTCGGAGGGGAACCACTGCCCGATATGCGCCGGGTCGGTGATCGCCGACCAGACCTTCGCGGGCGGATGGGCGAGTCTGCGCTCCATGCGCAGTGCGGTGCGGCCGTCGCCGGTGGTGAGGGTGTCGGAGTGCGGGTTCATCGGGGGTCGTCCTCCATGGCGTCGAGGTGCCGTTCCAGCGCGTCCAGGCGGCCGGTCCACAGATGCCGGTAGTGGGCGAGCCAGGCGTCCAGCTCCGCCAGGGGCTCGGGCCGGAGCTCGTACCAGCGGCGCTGGGCGTCCTGCCGGACCTGGACGAGCCCGGCCTCGCGCAGCACCCGGAGGTGCTTGGAGGTGCCGGGCTGGCTCAGCCCGAGCTGCTGGGTGAGCTCGCCGACCAGCCGCGGGCGCTCCAGCAGCAGGTCGAGGATCTTGCGCCGGCTCGGCTCCGCGAGTACGTCGAACGGTAGGGGCATGGATTCAGCATGCCACCTGGGTTATATAGCCGCAAGGGAATGCTACCGGAGGTCCCGCGGCTCACACACAGGCCGGATCGGCCGGCGACGGCTCCTCGCGCACCGCCGGTGCCAGACAGGGCGCCGAGCTCAGTGGGCCGTCGGTGAAGAACCGGGCCGCCAAGTCCGCGACCTCCTGCGGGCGTTCGAGCACCACCCAGTGATCGGCATCGGGAATCATCAGAAAGCGGCTGTCCGGGATGGAGGCCGCGAAGTCCCGCTGACGGGCCGGGGAGGTCACCGTGTCGTGCTCGCCGCTGAAGACCAGGGTGGGGACGTCGGACAGCCCGCCGGAGAAGTCCGGGCGGTCCAGGATCCCGCGGCGCAGCGAGTCGACCGCGTGCCGGGAGTTCCGGGCCGCATGCAGCATCGAGCGCCGGACATAGCGGTAGGCCAGCCTCCGGCGGGCGACGTGCCGACGGTCGTCGAGACACATCAGGCCCTGCGCGACCAGGGTGGCGAAGGCCTCGTTGTCGCCCTGCGCGAGATGGTCGGCAGCCCGCCGCCACAGCTCGACCTGGGCGTCGCTGATATGTGCCGGCACCCCGCCGAGGGCGAGCCGTGCGATGCGCCCGGGGAACCGCCGGGCGCACCCGTAGGCCAGACCCGCCCCGTACGAGAACCCGAAGAGGTTGATCCGCGGGACCTCCAGATCGTCGATGATCCGCTCGATCGCCGCGCACACGACATCGATGCTCGGCCCCGGGGGCAGCGGGTCCGCGCTGCCCATGCCCGGCAGATCGGCGGTGACCACGTCCGCCACCGGCCCCACGTGATCCTCCATCTGCGGCCAGCCGTACATCCCCTGGAGGGCGCCGCCCAGCACCAGAACGGGCTCGGTGATCCGCTCCGGCTGGCACAGCCGCCGGTAGGAGTAGGACACCCCGCGCACCGACAAAGAGCGGATCATTTCCTCGGACATGGCAGATTCCTTCTCGGGGCACCGGCGGGAGGGGCGCGCGGCAAGGGCGCGCGGTGGCGGACAGGCCCTAGCGGGTCAGTACGAGCGCGGCATTGTGCCCGCCGAAGCCGAGCGACGTCTTGACCGCGCAGTCGAACGCCGCCTGCCGGGCCTCCGTGCGGACGATGTCGATCGGGATCCGCGGATCCGGCACCTCGAGGTTGGCGGTCGGCGGCACCAGCTGCTGCTCCAGGGCGAGCACGGTGAGCGCGGTCTCGATCCCGCCGGCGGCGCCCAGTGCGTGCCCGGTCATCGCCTTGGTCGAGGTGACCAGCGGGTGATCCCCGAGGACCCGCCGCAGCACGGTGGCCTCGACGCGGTCGTTGACCACCGTCGAGGTGCCGTGCGCATTGACATGGCCGACGTCCCGGCCCTGCACCTGCGCGTCCGCCAGCGCGCTGCGCAGCGCCCGCTCGATGCCGTTGCCCTCGGGGTCCGGGGCGACCGCGGCATAGGCATCGCTCGACGCGCCGTAGCCGCGGATGTGGGCACGGACGGGGGCCCGGCGGGCGCGCGCGTGCTCGGGCCGTTCCAGTACGAGGAGCCCGGCGCCCTCGCCGACCACGAAGCCGTCCCGGCCCGCGTCGAAGGGGCGGCAGGCCGCGGCCGGGTCGTCCCGGCGGGTGGAGACCGCCTTCATCTGGCAGGCGCTGGCGAT
Source organism: Streptomyces sp. bgisy130 (assembly GCF_057708345.1). Lineage (NCBI taxonomy): Bacteria > Bacillati > Actinomycetota > Actinomycetes > Kitasatosporales > Streptomycetaceae > Streptomyces > Streptomyces sp. bgisy130. The sequence goes on along the minus strand of NZ_JBYISA010000041.1, from coordinate 3,548 downwards.
CAGCAGCCGGGAGAGCACCGACTCCGCGCCGCCGGCGACGGCGATATCGCAGACCCCGGCGCGCAGCAGTTGGTGTGCGGTGCCCAGGGCGACCGTGCCGGAGGAGCAGGCCGTCGCCACGCCCATGCTGGGGCCCTGCGCGCCGAGGTCCATGCAGACGCTGCTCGCGGCACTGTTGACGACGGTCAGCGGGGCGAGCTTGGGGGAGACCCGGCGGGCGCCGCGCCCGGCCATCGCGACATGCTGCTGGTCGTAGAACGGCAGCCCGCCGTGCGCGGAGCCGATGACCACCGCGACCCGGCTGCTGTCCCAGGACTCCGGGTCCAGCCCGGCGTCGGCGACGGCCTCCCGGGCGGCGATCACCGCGAGCTGGGAGAAGCGGTCCATCAGCCGCTGGGTGGCCACCCCGAGCAGCTCGGTCGGGTCCAGATCCGCGACGGTGTACATGAAGTCGCAGGGCAGATCGGCGAGTTCTTCCTGGTGGCTCACGCCGCCGGGCACCGTTTCCTGGGTGACGGTGTGCCAGGTGGCCTTCGCCCCCACGCCCGCCGCGGTCACCAGTCCCAGTCCTGTCACGGCCGCGGAGAACGGCTCCTGGCGGGCCGTCATGCCGGAACGTTGCCGTCGACGGCCGTCACCAGCTGGCCCACGGTGTTCCGCGGGGTCAGCGACACCTCGTCGAGGTCGATGTCCAGCCGCTCCTCGATGAGGACGCGGAGCTCCTCCAGGGCCAGGGAGTCCAGTCGCAGGCTGCGCAGCGCAGTCCCGTCGGTGATGTCGGCGGGGGAAACCCCGAATCGTTGGACCAGCAAGGTGTTGACAACTTCTGCCGCGTTCACGTGGCGCTCCTCCGCTTGTCGTAGGCGATGCTGCCAACCGCGTCGTGGGCGGGATATCACCGGCGGCTCCGGCTGGTTTGACCACCCTTTATACGCCTTTGTGCCGATGACTCCCCAACCTTGGTAGCTCAATGGGGTGATGAGCTGCCGGGGTGGAGAACGTGGCCGCACCTCGCCTTGCGGACACCGCGGAAAGCACCTACGTACGTAACGCCGCGGACCGCCGGGAGGTACGGGGCGACGGCCGGCGGACTCGGGAACCGCCCGGGGTCAGGCTTCGTCGAGGGCGCTCGTCACCCGGCCCAACAGGCTCTGGAGCGTGCGCAGTTCCTCGATGGTGAGGCCGGTCGCGGCCAGCATCCGGCGGGGGACCGGCAGGGCCTGTTCGCGCAGCTCGTCGCCGGCCGGGGTGAGGTGGATGGTGACCGACCGCTCGTCCTCGGTGCTCCGCTCGCGGCGGACCAGGCCGGCCGACTCCAGCCGTTTGAGCAGCGGGGAGAGGGTTCCGGAGTCCAGCCGGAGCTGTTCGCCGATGGTCTTCACCGGCTGGGGACCGTGCTCCCACAGGACCAGCATGACCAGGTACTGGGGGTAGGTCAGGCCCAGGCCCTTGAGGGCGTCCCGGTAGACGCCGCCGAAGGCGCGCGAGGCGGCGTGCAGGGAGAAGCAGACCTGGTGGTCGAGGCGGAGCAGTTCGGCGTCGGGTACCGGGGGCCTGGTCGCAGAGGTCATGCACCCAGGTTAACTCGCCAGGGCATTTAGTTGTACACAACTAAGTTGCGTGCAATTTAGATGTGTGCGACTGTGAGGGGCATCGGGCGGCCGGGGAATGGCCGCCGCGCTACCGAAGGGGAACCGTGATGGACGCGCTGTACACCGCTGTCGCCACCGCCAATGGCCGTGAGGGCCGGGCCGTCAGCTCCGACGGCCGGATCGACCTGGCCCTGGCCATGCCGCCCGAGCTCGGTGGCAACGGCGCCGGCACCAACCCGGAGCAGCTCTTCGCCGCCGGATACGCGGCCTGCTTCGCCAGCGCGATGGGCAATGTCGGCCGGCAGATGAAGATCGACACCAAGGATGTCTCGGTCACCGCGGAGGTCTCCATCGGCAAGGACGACACCGGCTTCGGCCTGGGCGTCGTCATGCGGGTGGAGCTGCCGGAGACCCTCGCGGGCGAGACCGGCCGGCAGCTGGTCGAGGCGACGCACCAGTACTGCCCGTACTCCAAGGCCACCCGCGGCAACATCGAGGTCGAGCTGGTCATCGAGTAGCGGCGGGCCGCCCGCCGGACCGGCCCCGGCGAGGGTGCGGGGGCCGGCCCGCCGGGCGCGGCAGGCTCAGGGCGCGCGCGGGGCGCCGCGGCGCGCATGGCAGCGGATCAGTTCGGCGTAGTGCCGGCCGCTGCCCTTGAGGGTGCGGACCTGGGTCGCACGGTCGACATGGAACAGGCCGAAGCGCTTGTCGTATCCGTAGGCCCATTCGAAGTTGTCCATCAGTGACCAGGCGAAATATCCGGCGAGCGGGGCACCCTTGCGGGCCGCGCGGGCGCAGGCCGCCACATGCCGGTGCAGATAGTCGGTGCGCTCGGGATCGGCGACGGTGCCGTCGGGGCGGACCGTGTCCGGGTAGGCGGAGCCGTTCTCGGTGACATGGAGCGTGCGTGCCCCGTATTCGTGGGTCAGCCGCAGGAGCAGTGTCTCGATGCCGTTCGCGTCGATTTCCCAGTCCATGCCCGTACGGGGGACCTGGGGCCGGCGCACCGGGCGGACGAACGGCGGCGGGCCGTCCGGATCGGCGGCGACCACGGCCGGGAAGTAGTAGTTCAGCCCCAGCCAGTCCAGCGGCTGGGCGAGGGTCTCCGGGTCACCGGCGCGCTCCGGCAGCGGCACGCCGTACACCTCACGCATGTCCTCGGGGAAGCCACGGCCGTGCACCGGATCGAGCCACCAGCGGTTGGTGTGCCCGTCCATCCGCCGGGCCGCCGCGGCATCGGCCCCGGACCCGGTGGCGGGCTCGACGGTGCTGAGGTTGTTCACCAGGCCGACCCGGGCGTCCGGCGTCGCGGACCGGATCGCCTGGACGGCCAGACCGTGCCCGAGCAGCAGGTGGTACGAGGCGCGGACCGCCGCGGTGAGATCCGTGTGGCCGGGCGCCATCCGGCCGTCGAGATGGCCGATCCAGGCCGAGCACAGCGGCTCATTGAGCGTGGCCCAGTGGGTGACGCGGTCGCCGAGCTTCCCGGCGACCACGGCGGCGTACGCCGCGAAGTGCTCGGCGGTCTCCCGCACGGGCCAGCCGCCCCGGTCCTGGAGGGCCTGCGGCAGATCCCAGTGGTAGAGGGTGACGAAGGGGGCGATGCCCGCTTCGAGGAGCCCGTCGACCAGCCGGTCGTAGAAGGCCAGGCCCGCGGCGTTGACCGGGCCGTCCCCGGCCGGCCGGATCCGTGGCCAGGCGATCGAGAACCGGTAGGCGCCGACGCCCAGTTGACGCATCAGGCCGATGTCCGCGCGCCAGCGGTGGTAGTGCTCGCAGGCCCGGTCGCCGGTGTCGGCGTTGTCGATCCTTCCCGGGGTGTGGGCGTAGGTGTCCCAGATGGACGGGCCGCGGCCGTCCTCGGCGACCGCACCTTCGATCTGATAGGCCGACGTGGCCACGCCCCAGGTGAAGTCGTCCGGCAGGGCGGCGAAGTCGATCCGGTCGCTCACGGAG
>NZ_JBYISA010000040.1:0-60192 GCF_057708345.1 Streptomyces sp. bgisy130 | reverse complement strand
CCCCCCCCCCCCCCCCCCCCCCCCCCCCCCCCCCCCCCCCCCCCCCGGCTCAGGGGCGACGGGCGATCCAGGTGGTGCGGCTGGTGCGCACGCTCAGGTCGGCACGGCGCACGATGCTGTGCGGCTGCGTCTCGTCCGGCAGGGTGTCCAAGGCGGCCAGGTCGTCCGTGTCGAGGAACTCGGTGGCGTGGGAGCGCAGCTTGGCCAGGCAGACCTGGGCGTAGCTGGTCAGGGTAGGGACCCGGCCGCTGCCAAGTGCCGCGTCAGCCATCGTTCGCCGTGGTGCGATATCGCTACCCAGCCGTCGGTCGGTAGGCATCAGCTGCCACAGTTGAGGGATGAACGGAAACTTCTTGGCCCGACACCATGACCAGTTGTCTGCCTGGCTGAGGGACGGAGAGGCCGAAAGCCTCAACGCATTCCTGGGCGCACACCACGAGTCCTTCGTGCTCGTGACGACAGATGGAGCGATCCTCGACCTTGAGACGCTGCGAGAATCCCTGCGTAGTGCGGGCGGCAGCCAGCCTGGCCTGTCGATCCAGATCGAGGAAGTCACCGGTATCACCCCCGAGGTGTACCGGTTCCTGGAGCGCCACATCGTGGACGGCTCCGTCGTGGGCGTGCGCGTGGTGACTGCCGTAATGGAGGACGGGTTGCTGCTCAGCGTGCAGGAGACCGCCCGTCGGTAGGGGAACCAGCGGACGTCACGCTTCAGCGTTATCGATCTCGCATGGCGCGTACTCGTTCTACCTCCCGCATTGCCTGCAACACCTCGCCGCCCGAGCCAGCATCCGAACGGCAGGTCCCTTCGCAACAGGGCAAACATTGCCTGATTCGGCACTAAGGCTTGTCCGCAATGATCTTCTGAGAGGTGTGCACGCCGTCGGCTGGTGCCCCTGCTCGGCTATCCGGCGAGGGCGAGGTTGTGCAGTCGGGCGATGCCGCGCATGGCGTGGTGGACTCCGTCGCCCTTCAATCGGCAGCCACGGAGAATCTTCCAGCTCTTCATGCGGGCGAAGGCATGCTCGACGCGGGCACGCACCTTGCGATGGGAGGTGTTGTGCTCTTCCTTCCAGGCGGGCAGTTCGCTCCGCCCGCGCTCGCGGCAGTGCGGGATGACCAGCCCGGTGCAGCGATAGCCGCCGTCGGCAATCACCGTGGCGGTGCGAGGTGGCTGATGACGCGGTCGGCCTCGCCGGACCGCTTCTGCTCCCTCACGGCGCAACGCGGTCACGAGCTTACGGAAGCAGCGCGAGCTCAGCCCGGTGAACGGGCTATCCAGGACGGCTCCAACGCCGTGATCACACCAGCCACCCCGAGATCATTTCACCGTACCAGCAGCTACGGGACGGCTGAATGCGGTGTCTCACGACGTTGGTTCTACGGAAGTCGTCGAGGGCAAGCTGAGCCGTCAGATCCCTCATGGCCCGGCCTGTCCGCGGCATCGCGCATTAGTTGCCGGACTCCGCGAACAGGCCGGTAACCGAACGCGTTTGCGGCGGCAGTCGAGTCGTACACCCGGTCCAGGCGCTCGGGCACTGGCCACCCCTGGTCGCGGAATGCCTGGACGACGTCCGGAACCCGTTCGGCGAGCACCGCGCCCGCATCGCGGGAAAGGGCACGGCAGTCCGCTCGGCGAAACGGGTGCGGCCCGGAGATATTGAAACTGCCGGTCACGGTGGAGTGCGTCACGGCCAGGACCCCCGCCGCTGCTACGTCGGCAACGTCGACTGCCCGGTGCAGCAGGTGGTAGGCCCGCACCGGCAGTGGCTCCGGAAAACACCGCGATATGCGCAGCGTGACCGAAGAAACGGCGCAGGCGGCGACCAGCTCCTCGGCGGCCAGTTTGGTCTCGTCGTAGATGTCCCTGGGAAGCGGCGTGAGCTGCTCGTCCACCCAGACCGCACGGTCGGTGGGCACCAGGGCGTGTCCGTAGACACTCGTACTGCTGATGTAGACAACCCGCCGGGCGCCGAGGCCGACGGCATCGTCGAGCAGGCCCGCAGTCACACCGACGTTCACGGCTCGGAACTCTTCATCGGGCAGGCGCCCGACGTGCGGAGCGTGCAGCGCGGCAGCATGGACCAGGACATCGGCCGACTGCAATGCGGCCAACCGCACGGGCCGGTCACGCAGATCTCCGATGACACTCGTCCAGCGGCCGGGAACCCGGTCCACGCCGCGGACCACCCAGCCGGCTGCGTCGAGTGCCGCAGCCAGGGCCGCTCCGACCCGGCCCGAACTCCCCGTAACCGCCACCAGCCCTGCGGGGGCTCTTTTCGTCGCTAAGTGCACGCGTCCGACTCTACGGCGTGGAACCGGTCTCCCGAGAGGGCACAGCGAAAGAGGGAGGCGGACTCAGCTCGCGGTTGCGGTTCGAATCCCCAGGGCGATCAGCACAGCTCCCGCCAGACGACTCATCCCCCACCGGAACCGAAAAATGTGGCACGCACGCCATCGGACCGCGAACCCGCGATCACCTGTTGCGTGACGAGGGTGAAGCTAGTGCCGGGAACCGATGTGACGGGTGTAACCCCGAACCACCCGGGAAGGAGCTGCTGTGTCCTGGACGTGCCGGACGAGCACAAGTACCGTGCGAGGGACGCGCAGGATCGCCCGGAGGCAATGGGCGCGGTCGCCACGCTCACAGCCGCAATGGTCAGCGTCCTGACGGCCTTCAACTACCGTGTGCGCACCGAGTACAACGACCGGGACTTCCCCTACCCGTTCGCCTATCTACAGCCCGACGCAGGCAGTTGAACCCCACGATTGCCCGGTTGGGTCCAATGGGCCTGACCGGTCGTGAGGCGCGGTACAGGTCGGCGGCGGGCCGCCCGCCTCCCGGGGCGTCGCTCACGTGGCAGCGATACCGTTCAAGCCTGGCATGACCACCCTCGTCGGGCCGTCTGGCCGGCCTCACATGCGCCCTGATTTTCACCGTGACATGCCCTAGAGGGGTCGGCAACCGGACGGCCGAGCAGTGGCTGTGCGTCCGCATATCACTGATGTCCATGCGGTGATCATCACCCGTCAGATATCTACGTGCGATCCCACTGGCGATGACACCAGTACAGCTCACCGGCGCATCTACGGGAGTGCACTTCGGCCACGACGTCTCCAAGGCAAACCTCTACAGGTCGTCCCGAGCCAGCATCACCTTCACCCTCATCTGCTACCGCAGATCAGTCAATTGAGGTGAGTTCTCAAAACCATGCAGGACACGGGCTTAAGCCGCTCCTAGTTCGTCTCGGACTCGAGCGTGTGCGCCGCAGGAGTCGTGAGGTGAATTCGGCGCGCGTGCCCTTTCGCGAACGGAAGTAGGATGCGCGCCGCGTACCCCCGTGCGATAAAGGGAATATGGCGGATGCGCTGAAAAACGCCGATGTGGAAGTCAAGATCAGCATGTCTGGCGAGGCGGCCGATTCCGCGCTCCGGTTGCTCGACCTGGAGGCCGACGACGGCAAGGCCCTCGCGATCTACTTCTGGGACAGACCGTGGACGGACGGCGACGACATTCGTCTTCCCCTGTCGGAGGCGGGAGTTGTTATCCGGCTACGGAAGGTCGCGAAGGGCGATGCGGACGACCTGACCGTGAAACTGCGGCCGTGCGTCCTGGACGCACTGCCTGCCGACTGGCAGGCAAGTCGTGACGGGAAGGACTGGGAGTTCAAGATCGAGGAGGACTGGACCGGCCGCAACCGCGCCTGGGCCGCCTCGCTGAAGGTGGAAGACGACTTCGACCGGCCCACCGCCGACGGCGGAGACGGGTACAGGGACTCGTGTCGGCCCCGGCTGACCCGGGACCAACAAGAACTTCTGGCGAGCGTCGAGATCACCGACGACGACGTGGAGGACCTCGTGCCACTTGGCCCGGTCCAGGCCATCAGGTGGAAGCCCTCCCGTCGCGACCTGATCCACCCGCTCACCGCGGAATTCTGGAGCGTCGAGCCCGACCTGCGTCTCTTGGAACTGTCGCTCCGGGCGCATCCCGCGGAAGCCTCCGGCGCACAGAACCTGCTGGAACGGACCCTCCTCGACCTGGGCCTCCAGCCTCCGTCGCCTCAGACGTCCAAGACCCGCAGCGCCCTCACCGCCCTTGCCCGCGCGCATTTGGAGGTGCGAGATGTCCGAGAATGATGCGACCACTACTCCTGCCCGCCGAGGCTGCGGCACGATGCCGGTGCACCATCTGCTGATGGCCGAGGACCCGGCATACGCGGCGAACCGGGTCCAGATCGAAAACCAAGCCTTCGCCTACGAGGCCGGCACCGAGGCAACGGAACGTGTCGGCTTGACTCGCATCCCGGTCGTTGTGCACGTGGTGTTCAACACCACCGCACAGAACATCGGCGAGGACCAGGTCGCCAGCCAGATCGACGTGCTGAACCAGGACTTCCGGGCGCTCAATCCGGACATCGACAAGGTTCCGGAGGTCTGGAAACCGCTCGTGGCCGACAGCCGCATCGAATTCCACCTCGCCACGCACGATCCGCAAGGCCAGCCCACCGACGGCATCACCCGCACACAAACGCAGGCCACGAAATTCAACATACGGACCAACTCCGTCAAACACGCGTCGAGCGGCGGCCACGACGCCTGGCCCGACGACCGCTACCTCAACCTCTGGGTATGTCCGCGCATCTTCGACCCCAAGGACCCCGACGAGATACTCGGCTACGCCCAGTTCCCGGGTGGTCCCGCGGATACGGACGGGGTGGTCATCGGCCACCGGTTCTTCGGCACGACCGGCACCGCCTTCGCTCCCTTCAACGGTGGGCGCACGACTACCCACGAGGTGGGGCACTGGCTCAACCTGCTGCACATCTGGGGCGACGACGACAACGGCTGCAACGGCAGCGATCTCGTCGAGGACACCCCGAACTCCGGCGGTCCCAACTTCCAAACCCCGAACTTCCCTCGACTGTCGTGCAGCAACGGTCCGGACGGCGACATGTTCGTCAACTACATGGACTACACCGACGACAAGTCCATGTTCATGTTCACCCGGGGCCAGGTAGCCCGCATGGAAGCCACCCTCGACAGCGCCCGGTCGTCCTTCAACGGTGCCTGAGGGTGGGACGCTCTGACCAGTCACCAGCCCGCCGTCCCCGCACTGAGGAAAGGGTGCTCGCCGGGGCCGACATGCCCAAGGGAGCGAAGTCAGGAGCCGGCGGCGAGTGCCGTGACGCCGCCGTCCACGAGCAGGTCGGTGCCGGAGATGAAGCTTGCTGACGGGCCGACGAGGAAGGCGACGGCGTCGGTGATGTCGGCCGCTGTTCCGGCTCGCTTGGCGTTGGAGGCGGCGATCATCCTTCGCATCGCGTCCCCGTGTTCGCCGGCGAGTTCCGCCTGCCCCATGGGGGTGGCGATCGCTCCGGGACTCACGGAGTTGATCCGTGCGTTCCGTGTGCCCCAGGTGGAGCTCGCGACCTTCACCCGCAACAGGTTGGCTTCCTTGGAGAAGGTATAGGCCGCCCCTGGGCCGGAGAATCGTTCCTTGGCCGCGACCGGGAGGGAGAGCAGTTCGTCGGCCGGTGTCGTGGCCAGTTGCACGGCTTCTTGGGCGGACAGCCCGGAGTTTCGGTGGCCGGCCATGCTGGCAATGACCACGCCGGAGCCGCCTGGGGCGACGACCTGGCCGAATTCCTCCAGAACGAGTGCGACTCCCAACAGGTCGACGGCGAGTATGGCGGCGACGGACGCTTGCGCGGGCGAGAGTCCGGCCGTGTGGACCACGGTCCGCACCGGCCCGAGGTCGGCGGCCCGGCGAGCCAGCGCGCAGACGGATTCCCGGGACGAGACGTCGACCGGGGCGGCCGTTACGGCGTACCCGTCCTTCTCCAGCTGCGCACGGACGGCTTCCAGGGCCTCGGCGTTGAAGTCTGCAATCAGGAGCCGAGCTCCTGAGCCCAGACGGCGGGCGATGGACTCTCCCATCCCGCCGACACCGAGGACGACGACTACTGGCTGGCTCATGTCTTCCACCTTCTCGATGGCCGGCAGAACTGCCGGGTGTTGGGGGCGTGCGGGGCTACGGGCCGGGCTCCATGAACCGTCGGAGAGGCCGGTCCGGAGAAGTCTCGCATAAATCCGACACTTGTCGGGTAACCCACAGGTGTGGGTGACACTACAATGACTCCGTGCCCGTTCAGCAAAGTGACCGCCGCTCCCGCCGCTCCCGTACCGCGATGGAGGGTGCGCTGCTGGAATTGATCGGTGACCGCGACCTCAGCCAGATCTCGGTCTCCGACGTGACCGGCCGCGCCGACGTGCACCGCTCGACTTTCTACGAGCACTACACAGACGTGCATGACCTGGCCGCCTCGGCATGCACGGAGATGTTCGACCAGCTGCTCTCCGCCACCTCGGCGCTCTCGGTGACCGGGGATTCCCCGGAGGAGGGCGTGTCCCCCTCCCTCACAGCGGTGTTCGCCCATGTCGCCGAACATCGCGCGCTCTATGAGGCTCTTCTCGGTGCGGATGGCAGCGCCCGGGTGATCAACCACCTCCTGCAGCGCATGACGGAATCCATCCGGCCGAGACTTTCCGCCCGGCTCACCGACCCCGAGGGCGGTACGGACGACTCCGCGGCCGCCTTTGTCTCCGGAGCGCTTCTCGGCGCCATCGCGGACTGGCTCCACCGCGGCTGCCCCGGGACGCCGGAACGCTTCGCCACCGCGATCTGGCCGCAGCTGATCGGCGCGTCACTCGCCCGGCCGGCCTGACCGACCCCGCCCGCGGGACCGCCTGCCGAGCACTCGGCGCCGAAGTGGGCCGCACCCGTGAGGCGGTGAGACCGCCCCTGCCTGACGCCGCCCCTCCCTGATCCGCCTTACGCGACCCCCGCTCCCACCCCTCGTTGCGCGCGAACCGTGTGCGTGCGCTCATGCCGTAACCACCGGCCTCGCGCACCACGATCAGTTCTCCACCCCTTCCGCAGCGGCACTCACCGGCTCCGCGCCCGCCCGGTCGGTACCGGGCCCTTCCTCTGACGTGCGCTTTCGCCCATCAGCCTGCGCAGAGGGGGCTTGGGGACGCACATTCACCGCATCCCAAAGCCCCCTCTCCCCTGCCGCCGTGAGCTCCAGACCCCGAGCCGCCGGCCCCGGCGCATCCGCGCACCCATCCGCCCCCGCTGACGCAGCCCGAAGGGCCACGGCCACTTGCAATACGACAGCTGTCGGTTAACCTACAGCTGTCGGGTAAGAATCGAGGTTGCGGCATCGGGCTTCCGCCCCGGCCCGTGAGACCCCGTCCCGTCGCGCGCCGGCCATGCCGCGCAGCTCCCTGTCGAATGAAGTGAGGAAAGCAGTCGTTCACATGTGGAACCGAACTGACCAAGGCCCCTTTCCCGGAGCGGCTTCCCCTTGGGGCTCCGTGGACCCGGCGGGCACGGCGTGGTGACCCGCCCCGGCAAGGTGGTGATCGTCGGTGGCTCGTCGGCCGGCCTGGCGACAGCGGAGGCGCTGCGCCGTCAGGGCTACGAGGGACGGCTGACCCTCCTGGACGCCGAACGCCATCTCCCCTATGACCGCCCGCCGTTGTCGAAGCAGGTGCTGACCGGCGCCTGGGAGCCGTCGCGGACTCAGTTGCGCTCGCAGGAGCATCTCGCCTCGCTGGAGGCGGAGTTCATCCGCGCTGAGCCGGCTGTCATGTGCGACGCGGAAGAGCGTGCGGTGACCACCGCCACGGGGCGCGTGGTGCGTGGCGATGCGCTGGTCATTGCCACCGGGCTGCGCCCCCGAATATTGCCGGACCAGGAAGAACTCGCGGGAGTGCATGTGCTGCGCACCCTCGACGACGCGCTGGCGCTGCGCTGTGACCTGGCGGCCGGTCGCCGCCTGGTGGTGGTGGGCGAGGGTGTGCTGGGTGCGGAGATCGCCGCCTCGGCCCGTGGCATGGGCGTGGAGGTCACGCTCGCGGGCTTCGGGTCCGTCCTGCTGGGCAGTCAGGTCGGCGGCAGGGTGGGGGGCTTCCTCACGCGTCTCCACACCGAGCGGGGGGCGGATCTGCGCCTCGGGGTCGCTGTCGAGGCCCTGGACGGCAGCGGGGGCAGGGTGTGCGGGGTCCGTCTGGCCTCGGGGGAGGTGCTGCGCGCCGACACGGTCGTCGTGGCGATCGGGGCGCGGCCGGCCACCGAGTGGCTGGAAGGCAGCGGGCTGGCGCTCGGCGACGGCGTGGAGTGCGATGCCTACTGCCGTGCCGCGCCCGGTGTCTACGCCGTCGGAGACGCGGCGTCCTGGCATCACGAAGGGCTGGACAGGCGGCTGCGCCTGGAGAATCGCACCAACGCGACCGAGCAGGCCCAGGCCGTCGCGGCGAACCTCCTCGGTGCGGAACGCCCCTACACTCCCACGCCCTACTTCTGGACCGATCAGTACGACGCCAAGCTCCAGGTGCACGGTCTGCCCACCCCGGCCGCCGAGACCCACATCGCCGAAGGCGACCCGGCCCAGGGACGCTTCGTCGCCGTGTACCGGGAGAACGGCGAGGTGACCGGCGTCCTGGGCTGGAACATGCCCAAACAGGCCCGGCTGCTGCGCCAAAAGCACCTCGTCACTCCGCGGAACGGACAGCCGGCAACCACGGTCCGCTCCACACCATGACCCGCCGCACCAGGCCCGGCAGCCCTCCGCAGACGCACAGACAGGCGTGGGAAGCGGGCGCAAGGTCACCGCCCGTACGGCACCCACACCCCTCCCCCGTCAATTCCCGTGAAGGAGAAGCACATGAGCCCGAACGAGCAGATACGGCAGTACCCGCTCGCCTACGAGACCGCGCTGGAGCCTGCCGCCGAGTGGGCTGAGCTGCGCGGCACCTGCCCGGTGGCCACCATCACCGTGCCCGACGGCAGCCAGGCCAAGCTGCTGACCCGCTACGACGACGTCAAGGAGATGCTGGCGGACCCCCGCTTCACCCGGAGGGACCTCTTCGGCGGAACCGGGAATGCACAGGAGGCAGCCACGACGTCGGCCGCGGCGGACACCTCGGAGTCGCCCTTCTCCGTGCCGAGGCACGGCGAGGACCACCAGCGGTGGCGCCGGATGGTGGGCAAGTGGTTCACCGCCAAGCGCATGGCCGCCCTGCGGCCCCAGATGACCGCGATCGCGGACCAGCTCCTCGACGAGATGACCGGCCGCGGCAGCTCCGGCGACCTCAAGGCGCACTTCGCCTTCCCGCTGCCGGTCTACGTGATCTGCGACATGCTCGGCGTGCCCGCCGAGGACCGGGACCGCTTCTCCTACTGGTCCGACAACTTCCTCAACCTCACCCGGTACTCCGCACAGGAACGGCAGACGGCGGTCGGCGAACTCGTGGCCTACATGTCCGGCCACATCGCCGCCAAACGCGCCGAGCCCACCGACGACTTGCTCAGCACCCTGATCGAGGAGAGCAGCGGCGAAGGTGAGGCGCTGACGGACGCAGAGCTGCTGGGCACCGGCATAGGTCTACTGGTGGCCGGGCATGAGACGACGGCCAACATGATCGGCAAGATGGTCGCCATGCTGCTGGCCGACCGCACCCGGTGGGAACGGCTGCTGGAGGACCCCTCGCTGGTACGCAGCACCGTCGAGGAGGCGCTGCGCTTCGACGCCAACGGTGGGTTCGGCCTGAGGCGTTTGCTCACCGAGGACGTCGAGATCAGGGGCGAGGTCCTCCCCAACGGCACCACGGTGGTGTGCGCCATGGCCGCGGCGAACCGGGACGAGACCGCCTTCGAGAACGCCGCCGAGATGGACCTGGCCCGCACCCCCAACCCTCACCTGGCCTTCGGCGCGGGACCCCACTCCTGCCTGGGCCAGGCCCTGGCCCGCACCGAACTCCAGGTCACCCTCGAAGTTCTGCTGCGCAGGCTCCCCTCCCTCGCACTGGACATCCCCGCCACCGGTCTCGAACGCCTGGAAGGACTGCTGGTCGGCGGCCTCAGCGAGGTCCCCGTCCGCTGGTGACGGCACGACAGCACACGTACGCCCCCCGACAGAAGGAGACCCCCACATGAAGATCACCGTCGACGAGGAGAAGTGCTGCGGCGCCGGACAGTGCGTCCTGATCGCCCCCGAGGTCTTCGACCAACGCGACGAGGACGGAATCGTCGTCGTCCTGGAGCCGGAGCCCCCGCACGACCAGCACGCCCTCACCCGTGAAGCGGCCGCCGTCTGCCCGGCCGCCGCCATCCAGGTGCACGACATACCCTGAGCCTCTCCGCCCGGCAGCGGTGGGGCGGCCCGCGGAGCCGCGCCGGCTCCGCGGGCACCGGGGCTCCCCTCTTAGAGCAGCGTCGGCGCGTGGAATGCGCCGAGACCGGAGGTCAGGTCCCGGTCCAGCCAGTAGCGGCGCGGTTCGGCGAGCATGATGTTGACGCTGACGGCGAGGATGCCGGGGATCTTGGCGAGTTCGTTGTCGATGAAGAGCGCCAGGGCGGCGCGGTCGGTGACCAGGCCCATGACGAGGACGGACATGTCGCTGGCGACGTGGGCGGCGAGCCGGGTCTGCGGGAGCTGGTCGATGCGGCGCATGACGTCGGGCGTTCCGCCTGGGGCCACTCGCAGGCGGAGCAGGAAGGGGGTCTGGAAGCCGAGCCATTCCGACACCATCTCCAGGCGCGGTTTGACCCATCCCTCGTCGAGGACCCGGCGGACGACGCGGTGCGCGGTCGAGGTGGCCAGGCCGGCCGCTCGGGCGATGCTCGCGGCGGATGCGCGGCTGTCCTGTATCAGCTGGGCGACGACGGCGCGTTCGGCCTCGGTGAGCGGCTTGGCGGGGGGCGTCGCGGTCGCGGCGCCCTCCCGGCGGGCGCCGGTGAGCTTCAGCAGGTCTGCGCGTTCGGCGTCGGTGAGGAACTGGGGGTCCCAGGTCATACCCCGGCGCAGGGTGCTGAGGGCCGGCAGGGCGTTGACGCGGCGGACGCCGGGGACGGAGTACAGCCGGTCGATCGCCTCGCTGGTAGCGGCCTCGGACGGGGCGTGGATGACGGCGTAGAGAGGGTCGTCGCCGGAGATCTGCGCCAGGAGCTGGAGGTGGGGCAGATCGCTGAGCCGGTGGAGGACGGTGAGCGGGGTTTCGCCGGTGATGTCCAGGAAAACGTGGACCGGCATCGCCGTGGAGTGCATGCCCCAGTAGGCATGCCCGATCGCACGGACCATCCGGGCCTGGTGCAGCCGGTCATAACGGCGCTTGAGCGTGCTGGCGTCGGCGGCCAGGATCCCGCCGATGTCGTCCCAGGCGGCCCGGGGGGCCACGTGCAGCGCGCCGATGAGGCGCCGGTCGAGCTCGTCGAGGAGAGGGCGGGTCATGGTCCCCCACTTTAAGCTGCCGGTTAATCCTACCGTTACATCCAAAGGCTAGAGAATCTCTCACTTGGATGCCACTGTTCGCAGGAACATCCCTCGGAAGCACGAAGGGGTACCGATGAGTGCCACCTCCGCTCAGCCTCAGGCCACCGAGCCACAGTCGAGAATCCTGCGCACCGCGTTCCGGAGCTTCGCGGCGATCGAGAAGATAGGCAACAAACTCCCCAACCCCTTCTGGCTGTTCTGGATCCTCGCCGGGGTTGTCGCCGTCCTCAGCGCCGTACTGGCGGCGACCGGCGTCAGCGCCGTGCACCCCGGTACGCACGAGATCATCAAGGTGCAGAACCTGCTCAGCAAGGACGGCCTCACCATGGCCGTCGAGGGAGCCGTCGACAACTTCGCGGCCTTCCCGCCGCTGGCCACCATCCTCACCGTGATGTTCGGCATCGCCGTCGCGGAGAGGAGCGGACTGTTCTCCACCCTGCTGCGCCGCATGGTCGCGCGGGTGCCGGGCAAGTACCTCACCTTCGCCCTGTCGATGACGGCCATGGTCAGCCATGTCGCCGGCGACGCCGCCTACGTCAC
Source organism: Streptomyces sp. bgisy130 (assembly GCF_057708345.1). Taxonomy (NCBI): domain Bacteria; kingdom Bacillati; phylum Actinomycetota; class Actinomycetes; order Kitasatosporales; family Streptomycetaceae; genus Streptomyces; species Streptomyces sp. bgisy130. Next base: position 48,316 of record NZ_JBYISA010000040.1, on the reverse strand, counting down.
CCTCATGCCGCTCGGCGCACTGATCTTCCGTGCGGCCGGCCGCAGTCCGGTGCTCGGCTGCATCGTCGCCTACGTATCGGTCTCCGCCGGCTACGACGCCTCCCCCTCGCTCACCACCACCGACGTACTGTTGTCCTCGATCTCCACCGCCGCCGCCCACACCATCGACGCGGACTACGTCGTCACCCCGCTGGCCAACTACTTCTTCGGGGTCGGCTCGTCGGTCCTGGTGGCCCTGGTGATCACTCTCGTCGTCGACAAGGTCCTCGCCCGCCGCCGGGACCTGGAGCCCGACGAGCCGGTCGCCGCGCCGGACGCCGAAGAGCTGGAGGCGATCGAGGTCACCGGGCAGCAGCGCCGCGCGCTGCGCATGACCGGGCTGGTCGCCCTCGGCCTCATCGCGTTCCTGGTGGTGGCCATGGTCCCCTCGTCCTCACCCCTACGCGGCGAGGACGGCGGCATCGTCGACTCCCCGCTGGTCGGCGGGATGGCGCTCGTCCTGGGTGTGTTCTTCGCCGTGCTCGGCACCGTCTACGGGCGGATGACCGGCGCCTTTAGCGCCGCCCGCGACATCGTCGCCGCGATGGCCGACGGCACCCGGTCGATGGCGCCGATCCTCGTCCTGTTCTTCGCGATCTCCCAGTTCCTCGCCTACTTCAAGTGGACGAACATCGGCAACATCCTCGCCGTCAAGGGCGCGGAGACGCTGCGCGACCTGCACATGCACGGCTGGACCGTGCTGGTCGCCCTCGCTGTGCTGATCACGTTCATGAACCTCGTCATCACCAGCGGCTCCGCGCTGTGGGCGCTGGCCGCCCCGGTGCTCGTGCCCATGCTGATGCTCATCGGCATCGAGGCCGAGACCACCCAGGCCGTCTACCGCGTCGCCGACTCGGTCACCAACTGCGTCACCCCGATGAGCCCGTACTTCGTGATGGCCCTGGGATTCATCCAGCAATACCGCAAGTCCGCCGGGATCGGCACCCTGGCCTCCCTGACGATCCCGATCGCCGCGGTCGTCTGGGTCGTCTGGATCGCGTTCTTCGTGGCCTGGTACCTGCTGGGCCTCCCCTTCGGTGTCAGCTGACCCCGCCCGCTGCGGAACACCGCCCCCGGCCCCGTACGAGAAAGCAGACCATGACCGCACTTCCCGCTGCCGACCTCACCGCCCGCGCCCAGGACATCTCACCAGAGATCGTCACCGACATCCTGACTCTTGTCCGCCACGAGACCAGCAGCTACGACCTGCCCGGCCTCGCGGCGAGCCTGGACCTCCTGCACGCGCTCGCCGTCCACCGACTCGGCCGACCCGACCACGCACAGCGCCACCCCGGCGGCGAGTGCGGCGACACCCTCACTCTGACCTACACCGGCACCGGCGCCGGGCACGTCGCGTTGGTCGGCCACTACGACACCGTATGGCCGACCGGCACCCTCGCCGGATGGGAGCAGCCCGAGGGGTCCGACGACGGCCGGGAGAAGCTCAGCGGGCCGGGCATCTTCGACATGAAGACCGGCCTGGTCCAAGGCATTTGGGCCCTGAAGCTGGCCAGGGCGAGCGGAGTACCGGTGCCCACCGTCACCTTTCTCTTCAACGGCGACGAGGAGATCGGCTCGCTGTCCTCGCGGCCGGTGATCGAGAAGGTCGCGCAGCAGGCCGACGCCACGCTGGTGCTGGAGCCGACCGCCCACGGTGCGGTCAAGACCGCCCGCAAAGGCTGCGGGATCTTCCGGGTGACGGCCACCGGCGTCGAGGCACACGCCGGGCTCGCACCTCAGGACGGGGCGAACGCGATCACCGCGCTGGCCGAGTTCGTGGTCGCCGCCGCGGCCGTCGCCGCGCCCGGCAAGGGCACCACGATCAACACCGGGCTCATCAAGGGCGGCTCCGGCACCAACGTCGTCGCCGGGCAGGCCACCGCCAGTATCGACATCAGAGTCAGCAGCGAGGCCGAACAACTTCGGGTCGACGATGCGCTGGACGCCATCAGGGTCAGCGACCACCGCGTCCGCATCGAGATCGACCACGCCTGGAACCGGCCGCCGATGCCCCTGACCGCCTCCTCCGCCCGCCTCCTCGCCCTCGCCCGCGAGGTCACCCGCGAGCAGGGCCGCGGCGACCTGCCCGACGCCGCCGTCGGTGGCGCCAGCGACGCCAACTTCGTCGCCGCCCTCGGCCTGCCCGTGCTGTGCGGCATGGGCGCAGTCGGTGACCACGCCCATGCCCGGGGCGAGTTCATCTACCCCGACACGGTGCCCGCCCAGACCTCCCTGGTCGCGGGACTGCTGGGACGCCTGGCGCAACCGCTGCGGGACTGCGCATAACCCTCGCCCGCAAGAACCCAGCACTCTGAAAGGACCCGGCCCGGCGTCAGCCGCCACCTTGAGGGCGCCTCACCTCCGTCGGCGGTACGACCCGCCGGAGGCGCCGTCACGGCCGCAAGGTGGCGGGCGACGCCGGCACGGCGACCGGAGGTGTTGGCTGCGATGGTGTTCGTGGCTACGTCGGGATGTACATGGCAGCAGGTCGCTGCCGCGTCGTTCGGGCCTTTGGGAGCCACAGCTCATCGGCGCTCTTCCGAGGGGACCAGGGCGAGGGTACGGGCCGAGCTCCATCGTGGCACCCAAGTGGTGGGAGCGCTGGAGGTAGGAGGCGGCCAGGACTTCGGCGACCTCCTGCATCGGCCCGGTCTCGAACCACCACCGGCTCATGTCGTTCTTCTTGATCGCCTCCCACCGGACATCGTGTGCGTCCAGCGGCCCGCTCGACGCGGCGGCCGGACCGATCCGGCGTGTGAGGATTCCGAGCTGCTTGGTCTTGCCGGTGTGGTCCGCGCCGCTCAGCGCGAGGGTGGTCACCGCGTCGTCGCCCATGCCGGGCCTCCGATCGTGTTACGAGCCTGCCCGGAGCCGACTGGCCCGGAGAGGTGAGTACACCCAACGCCCTTTCCTGGAACCAGCGTTCGAGCGTCATGCGGTGGTCATGCGGTCCTCCGGGTTCCGGCCCCCATGCAGGCCCTCAGATGCTGAGATGGAGACGTGGACGCGCTCCCCCAACACCCGCTGGCTATCGCCCGGGACCTTTACGGCCTGTCCCAGAGCGGCCTCGCCGAGGAAATCAGGCAGGCGGCGCGCCGCCGCGACCGCAGGACCGGCACGACCAAGCAGCAGGTGTCGGTGTGGGAGCGTCCCGGGGGCCGTGTGCCCGATGCCTGGTTTCAGCAGCTGATCGCCGACGTTTTCGGCGTCGGCCATGACCGAGTGACCGTACTGGGCTGGCCGTACTGGCTGCCCGGGAACGAGGCGCCTACGGCCCTGGGTTCAGGGGCGACGGTCGCCGCACTCAGAGAGGCCCAACGCCGCGCCATGCTCAACCGCCGCACCCTTGTCGGACTCGCACCCGCTGCTGTTGCGGCGCTCGCACAGCAGTGGGCCACCCTCGATCCCGCCCTTGCCGCCTCAGCCGCCGACGGCCAGGCCGTCGCCCCGGAATTCGTGACCTGGCTGGAGACCAGCGTCAAACACCTCACGGGCATGGCCACCATCGACCGCCAGCACAGCGCCCAGCTCCTCGACACCTACTACGAGACCGTGGTTGGCCTGCTGGAAAAGTCCCGCCGCAACCAGGTGACCGAAGCCCGCCTGTTCACGCTGGCGTCCTCCCTTGCCCAGACGATCGGGTGGCACCGCTTCGACCACGACCACCACACCGCCGCCGGCCACTACTGGAGCGCCGCCCTCCACGCCGCCCACCAAGTCGGCGACGGCGACCGCGGAGCAGGCGTCCTTTCTGACTTGGCGTACCAGAACATCTGGCTCGGCCAGGCGGGCACCGCCATCGACGCCCTGGACCATGCTCTGTCCCGCACCCAGGACCCCACCGCCCGCTCCCTGCTCCACCTGCGCAAGGCCCGGGCCTTGGCCATGAACGGCGATGCCCGCGCCTGCCGCCGCGACCTCGACGCCGCAGAACACGCCCTCGACTCCGCCACCACCGCACCCCCCGCATGGTGCTCCTGGATGAGCCCAGCAGACCTCGCCGTCGACTCCGGCCGCTGCCTCATCGACCTCGGAGAACCCGGCCCCGCCCTGCACCAGATCTGTCAGGGAGTAGCCCTCCTGCCCACCGCCCGGGACAAAACCCGCGCGGTCTTCCTCACCTACGAAGCCGAAAGCCTGCTGCGTCAGGGCGAGATCGACCACAGCGCTGCCATCGCCGGCGAAGCCCTCGTGCTCGCCCAGCGGATCGGCGCCTCCCGCTGCGTCCGCCAGATCAGCGACCTCGCACGCGGCTACGAACCCCATGTGAAAGTGCAGGGTGTTGAGCAGTTCCTCAGCGTCGTCCGAGCAGCGGCATGACACCACCAGGAGGCTCCTCATGAACGACGAGATAGCGCCCGCACCCACGTCCGGACCACTGACCGCCGGGCGGCCCACGGCCCGAGCGGCAACGCCCGCAGATGCGGCAGGCACCATCCGGCTACGCTCCGAGTGCGTTCTGTCCGAGCCGATGGGCGAGGAGTGGATCCGGCGGTGCACCACCGAGCTGGCTCCACGGCTAGCGCCGGGGGGGGTGACGCACGGGCCTTCGTCATCGACACCCCGGGCCGCTCGATGGCCGCCTGCGCCCTCGGGCTCATCCATCGCGTGCTCCCGGCACCGTCCTACCCTGGGGGCTGGCAGGCCGCGTGCACGTGGTCGCCACACGCCCGGATCCCCGGCGCCGCGGCTACACCAGAGCCGTTGTCGCGCACTACTCGACGAGCTCCGCATCGAGCACGTCACCCTGTTCGAACTCCACGCCGGCCAGGAAGCGGCCCCCCTGTACCGCGAGTTCGGCTTCGCCGACAGTCCAGCCCTGATGAGGATGACGCACCTGGAGCAACCGGGCGGTCGACTTCGCTGACCGGCGGACATAAGGGTGGCTCCGCAGACGGGGGATGCCGCGGAGCCACCCTCTCAGCGTACTGTCCGTCTGTCCCTTCCACAGGGCCTTGCGCCGGACGGCTATCCCCTAAGCAGGGCTTCGGCGTAGTCGGCGGGCGTCCGTTTCGTGACCACTTGCAGTGAAGGGAGTGCGAGCGGACGGTTCCTGTCTCATGTCCATTGCGCCTCGGTGGCCTGCGTCTCCGCGCACCGTCGGGCGGAGCCAGCCGACGGTGCCGGGGGATGGCCCCTGCGTGGCTGAAGAGACGGGTGCAGATGCGGACGACGCTCGTGCATGGGATGAGCGGCTGGGCTGGGCGTTCGGGCTGATAGCAGATCATCCGGCTGCGAGGAGTGCGGCACGCGCTGGCCGCCGTCCTCGACCTGACCGCGTGCGCGGTGGCGGACCGACAGCGCACCCCGCGCTATGGCGACCTGGCGCAACCTCGCGGTCGGCGCCCTGCGAATGAACGGCGCGAAGAACATCGCCTCCGGCCGTCGCCGCAATGCGCGTGACGCCCGCCGACCCCTCACACTCCTCGGCCTCGCCTGAGCACGAAGTGGACCTCACTCGATTACGCCGAAGCCCTGAGGGCTGTCGCAGAAATAACTTCAGGCTTTGATCTTGGTCAGGCGGGCTGTCTCGCGAGGTCACCGAGTGGAACGGCGCTTCGGCGTTCGTGAGTTATTTTCCGACGGCTCCCTGGGCCCGCTCAGGGGTCGACCGGGGCCGGCGCATGCGTTCTCGGCGTTCCCTCAGGCCGAGACCGAGAGGTAGCGCCGCCTCAGATGGTCGGGGTGTCGTCAACAACCGGCCTGTGAATCTGAACGACCGGCTTCCACCCCGCGGAGAACTCGATGAAGTCCGCACGGGTGGGGTAGGTGTCGACCGCGCGACGGTCACGCTTGGGGCTGTCGCTCCCCTTGCGCCCCCGGGGAATCTGCTCCTCGAAGATGTCGACCTTCACGTCGGGAACCTCCTTGAGGCCCTGGCGCCAGATCTGCACGACGTCGGCGCCGAAGGCTTGCCGGGCTGCAGCGTAAAGGGCCGTGAGGGCCCCCTTGTCCCCACTAGGGACGAAAAGTGCCAGGTCCAGCACGACACCGGCGGACTGGAGGACCTCGATGGTCACCGAGCCGTTCTCGTCGGCCAAGTAGATTCCGGCTTCATTCTCGTCGTCGGGAAGGCAGGAGACCTCTTCCTGGAATACGGTTCTCGCCGTGACCGAGCCGCCATCGAAATCCTCACCGGACTTGGTCAGAAAAGCAGGGACATAGCAGTCGGGAAGCTTGAGTTCTGCCGTGTCGGCGGAAACGAAGAGCCTGTCTTTCACGCCGAGCTTCGCCACCTCTTCCAGCGAGAGGCGGCGAGCGGCGATCTTCTCCGTGTTCACGATTTCCCTTTCAGGTTGCATTGTCCCTCGAACAAGGACGCTACCACGAAACGCTGAGGTCAACTGCCCAGCAATCTTTGGGTAAATGGCCTTCGATGACCTGCACGGGAGGATACCGAAGCGAGTGCCACTCGGCCGGGAACACGCATCCGCCAGGTAGTGTCCCTCGCCGTGCCGTTGAGGATCAACTGGCGGCTGCATTTCGGTGCGTTGGGCAGTGCGGAGGAACCAAAAGAGAGCTTACGACAGATACCACCCATATCACCTTCGGGGAGGCGGCGGCGCGGTAAGGCGATCCATTCGTCGTGCATCTCGAAGAGCGCAGCGGAGCCCGACCGGATGGACCGACAACGCAACAACGGAGACCCACACCCTGTGTCCTGAGCGCCCACCAACAAGCCGTTGACCTTGAGGCACCACTGCGCCCGCTGGCCGACTTTCACTGACCGACGGACACAAGTGTGGCTCCGCGGACGAGGGATGCCCGCGGAGCCACCCTCGCACCGCACCGTCCGTCTGCCCTTTTCGCAGGGCCAAGCGCCTAAGACAGCGCTTCACTTGGTGAGTCGCTGTCTGCTAGGCCCTGTCCTGTCGATCTCGGCCGATCAGCGGTCACGCTCCCATGGAGCTCACCGTTTCCGTCATGTCCGCCCGCCCAGTACGCAGCCGTGGCACGCCTTCCTTCTCAAATCCCACTGAGACGCCGCAGAACAGCACGAGTTCGTCCTCGGCTCCGACTGTTCGGCTGACTGTGTTGCGGTACATCGTCCACATCACCTGGGGGCAGCTGTGCAACCCTTCCCCCCCTCAGCAACAGCGTGACCGTCTGCAAGTACGTCCCCGCGTCACCCCACTGTCCAGGCCCCATCGTCCGGTCGAGGTAGCAGAACAAGACGACCGGCGCGCCGAACGCCTCCGAGAGCAAGGCAGCGATCTTCAGGGGTCGGTCGGGGTCGTCGCGCTCAATTCCCAGCGCTTCGTACCGCTGAGCCGCCGCGGCCGAGAAGCGGTCCAGATACGGCGAGGTCAGTTCCTCCGGGTACATCGGATACTGCCGCTCATCACCTGTACGAGGCTGTGGACCGCCGCACGCCGGTGTCCGTGGACGGCGTTCGGCGACCGGGCTGCCGCCGCGCAAGCACCAGGTGCTCCGGTTCACCGCGTTCGTGATGCCCACGGCCAGGTGGCCAGGGGCATCGGAATCAGTCCGCACTCCGTCGACACGTACGTCAAGCGGGTGCAATCCGACTTCGGCATCGGCAAGGCGGAACCGGAACTGGCCCGCGTCGCCCACGGCCTCCAGCCCCTGTGAAGCCTGGACCAGTAACCCCGGCACGAAATCTGCCGGGGCAGCCCGCGGCTTTCCGCGCAAGGGGGCGGTGGTCAGTGGTAGTGGCGCATGATGTCGGTAGCCCAGTCGGGTTGGGTGGTGTGGCCCTGGGGGCCGAACTCGATCATGTAGGGCTTGATGTCGAGGACGGGGGTGCCGTCGACGGCGTCCAGGCCCTGGACGTGCAGGTCGAGGCCGTCGGCCTTGATGAGGCGGCAGCGGGAGACGCCGAGCCGGTTGGGGCGGTTCTTGCCGCGCTGGGCGAAGATACCGATCAGGGGCCAGTCGGTGTTGCCGCGCGGGTGACGGGCCCCGGTCTGGATCTTGTTGGTGGGGACGCGGTCGAAGTGGTAGACGAATTCCAGGTGGGAGAAGGTGTCCAGGCCCGCCACCGCCTCCGGGCCGTACTGGCCGGCGTCCAGGCGGATGATCGCGGTCTCCTTGCCCCAGGCGTCGTCGCGGACCTCCGCCCGGCCGCCGACCACCTGGCCCACCGGCACCGAAACCACCGCGGCAGGAGTGCTGTTCTCGGGCATGCGCAGTGCCTCTCGCTCAAAGGGGCGGTCAGTAAGTCGAGTTGGCCCACCGTACCGATGGCCTGCGGTAGTCGGCATGCGGTACGTGCGTACCGTGCCAGAAACGGTCCAGCCGACCTGCTCCAGAGGCGTCAACTGCTCCAGGGCAGGCGTACCCGAAGAGTAGGGATCAGTCCTGTGAGTGAGACGAGCGGATGTGCGGCTGCGGCGACTGAGAAACTTGACATGCTACTGGCACCGGGGGACTTTGTCGCCCGTGCCTACCGGGGCCACGCGCCGGTCGCACCCCGATCACGACGCCGTGACACCACAAGGCATAGCAGCGGCTGCTGAAGCGCGTGTGAGGATGGCCTGTGCACCCTGTAGGGCCAGGCAGGCCGGGTATGGAAGATTCTGGTCATGGGCAGGTTCCCCCCCAGGGCAGGGGTCTGTGGTTTGCTTTGCGCGTCGGACCGACCCTGCTGTCGGCCGGCCGATCTCCGTGCAAGGGCCTGCCGGGGCCACACCACGGGGAGCGGTTCCCCGGCCACGATGACGGGCGTACTGTGCGCGCTCTCAAGCGCTCAACTGACCTGCGAATACCGAATTTCCATCAAGGCATGGGCATGGTACTTCGCCAGCTGATGGCCGAAGGTGACCCCCGTGAAGCCACGGCTTCTGAGCAGCATGTTTGGATGTGTTGGTGATTGTTAACGCACAGCAAACATCCGAGCCGCGGACGTACTTAGACCGCATTCTGGAGCACTGGTACAAGGACGAGGACGCCGAGGCGCTCGCCCAAGGGGCGCAGCGGCTGACCAGGAGAGAGGCTCGCCGGCGGCTGTTCGAATTGGGGCATGCGCTGCGCGGGCAGGGTCTCGCGCCCGGCGACGGAGTGGGCCTTTTCCTGGCCAACCGCGTGGACTCCGTCCTGGTGCAGCTCGCCGTCCATCTCATCGGCTGCCGTGTCGTGTTCCTGCCGCCCGAGCCAGGACCCGGCGAACTCGCCGCGCTGGTCGAGCAGTCCCGGGCGCGCGCCGTGGTCACCGACCCGCTCTTCGCCCAACGGGCCGCCGACGCGGCCGGCCGCAGCATCCACACCCCCGCACTGCTCAGCCTCGGGCCGTGTGAGCAGCAGTGCACGGACCTGCTGGCCCTGGCAGCCGAGTGCCCAGACTCGCGCCCCGAGGGCGTGCCCGCCCCGGGAGCGGACGAAGCCGTCACCGTCCTCTACACCGGCGGAACCCTGGGCCGCCCCAAACTCGCCTCGCACAGCCACCGGCTCTACAACATGCTGGTGGACCTGGTGGATGAGGCCCAGCAGGACTCCGGCTCCTCGTTCTTCCCGAACATGGACCAAGGCACGGACAGGGTGCTCGTCTCCACGCTGCTCACGCACGGCAGCGGCCACCTCACCTCGCTCCAGGCTCTGGTGACGGGGTCCACCCTCGTCGTGCTGCCCGAGTTCGAAGCGAGCGCGGCGCTGACGGTACTCCGGGAGGAGCGGATCACCGCCACCATGTTCGTACCGCCCATGCTGTACGCGGTTCTCGACCACCCGGAGTGCGAGCCGGGCGCGCTGCCCGAGCTGCGGCGGATCGTCGTCGGCGGTGCGGCCACGTCGCCCAGTCGGCTGCAGCAGGCGGTCGAGGTGTTCGGGCCCGTGGTCAGCCAGGGCTACGGGCAGTCGGAGGCGCTCGGTATCACCGCGTTCGGTGCGGAGGATCTCGCCTCGGAGGGAGCCGGGCGCCCCGAGCTCTGGCGCAGCTGCGGCCGTGCGATATCCGACGTCGAGATCGAGATCCGTGGTGAAGACAGCACGGCGGCACTGCCCGTCAGGCAGGTCGGCGAGGTGTGCGTCCGTGGCGAGACGGTGATGCTCGGCTACTACGAGGACCCGGAGCGCACCGCGGCGGCGCTGCAGGACGGCTGGCTGCGCACCGGGGACATGGGCTATCTCGACGCCGAGGGGTACCTCTACCTCGTCGACCGGGTCAAGGACATCATCGTCACCGGCCGTACCAGCGACAACGTCTACTCCCGGGTCCTGGAGGACTTCCTGCTCACGCTGCCCGGTGTGCGCAATGCGGCGGCCCTGGGCGTGCCGGACGAGGAGTACGGGGAAGCCGTACAGATCTTCCTGGCCACGGCCGAGGGCGGCCCTGACGTCGACCCGGAGGCGGTCGGCGCGGCTGTGACCGGCGAGTTGGGCGAGTTGTACACGCCCCGAAAGACGGTCCTGCTGGACCAGCTGCCGACGACCAAGGTCGGCAAGGTGGACAAGAAGGCGCTGCGCACCGCGTGGGTAAGCGGGAGCTTGGACACGCCGTAGGCTCCGTTGTTGTGGAACACCCGGCCGATGCGGGGTCAAGTGCGTTGGGAAGACAGGGTCTTTGTGGCGTACCTGGACCGGCCCCCCTTTCCCCTGTGAAAGGGGAAGGACGGCGCTGCTGTCCTCTGGGTGCCCTGTGGGGAGGTCGCGGGAGCTGCGTCCGCACCGGAGCTTCCCGGCCTTGATCTCTTCACCGAGGGCACGTCGCCGGCTGGATCCCGGACGCGTGGCTCACCCTCGGTGAAGAGCATGCCGACCTGAGGAAGCCCATCAGGCGTTCCCGGAGTGCGCGAAGGGCGTTTCAGGGCCCTCAAACGCAGTGGGCCCTGACCTTGGGGTTCTCAATTTTCATCAAGGCCCCAAAGTACCCAGGAGAGAGGACAACAGCCTTGACCACGCCCCCTGCCCCGGCCCCACCGACCACCGCGCCGCGGCCCGGCTACCGAGACCGGTTACGAGCCCGCAATGCCACCGCCGCCGAGGAGCGCATCGAGAAGGCGGGGGCTGCCGCTGTCGAACTCGGGCACACCGGCCCGGTGCCCTGGGACGACCTCCGCGCCGCCTACACCCGGCCGTCCGGGTGGTGGGGGAAGGCCGCGGCGGTGGGGTTCGTTGTGACCTTCGCCTGTTCCTCCTATCGGCGAATGTCGGACAAGCGGGAGGGTCTACGCAAGGGGTACGTCAAGGACGGCGACCAGCTGGTGACCGAAGCCCTGGACGCGCTCCCTCCCCTTGCTGCTCTCGCCTCCGCTCCAGCGGGCCGTACGCGGACCGAAGCGTTGACCGACGTGCGCGAGAAGGTCTCGGAACTGATGATTGCGGTGAGGAACAGCGCGGAAGCCGCTGCGGGGCTGCGGGCCAAATACGCGGCTGACCAAAGGCGTCTGCGTGAGCACGGGCAGAAGGTCCGCACCGCGTTCGCCGACAAGCTCAGCGAACTTGTCGAGGACCGGGAGCCGGCGGCCCGCGAGCTCGGCGCCATGGCGCTCACCGTGGCGGCCCGTCAGGCTCAAGCGGCATACACCATCGAGGGTTCCGGGACGACCGTTTGCGCCGCGTCCTGCAACGCCCTCTACACCAGGCTGTCCCTTTCGGTCTGCGGGCGCCGTGGTGGTGGTTCTTCCGCTCGACGGTCGACAGCTGTCCGAGCCGAGTGCTCAGTCGAAGCGCAGGTCGGAGAGTTGTCTCTTGGACAGAGTGGGGTCGTCCTGGGGCACAGAATGAGTTGCTCTGGCAGCCAGGATCGACGCCATCTCCCGGCCTGCCCGGCGTATGCGTGCCGGCAGACCATCCGTGTGCGCGTCGCTGCCTGATCCCCAATCCTCCGACGCCGCGTACACGCCAGTCGGGAGGACCGTGGTCCGCAGGTAGACGAAGAGCGGGCGCAGCGCGTGATCCAGGACAAGCGAGTGGCGGGGCGTACCACCCGTCGCCCCGATCAGGACCGGCTTGCCCGTGAGGGCACCCGGATCGATCAGGTCGAAGAAGGACTTGAACAGCCCGCTGTACGAGGCGCTGAACACCGGTGTCACAGTGACCAGGCCGTCGACGCTCGTCACCGCTTCGATCGCATCGGCCAGCTGCGGTGGGGGAAAACCGGTGACGAGGTTGTTGGCGATGGCGACAGCCAGGCCGCGCAACTCGATGACCTCCACTTCCGCCTTATGACCTTGATCGGCGAGTTCGTCACGGACCGCGTCGGTGAGACGGTCAGCCAGCAGGCGTGTGGACGAGGGGGTGCTCAGACCCGCGGATACAACGACGAGTTTCATGCGACGGTCCCCCCTTCCGAAGGTGCTTCCGAACCGGCGGCGAGCAGGGACTGGTGGGTCGGTGCGTCCGGCACATCGGCCGACCGCCCGTTCGCGAACTCCTTGCGCAGGACCGGTACGACCTCCTCGCCGAGCATGTCGATCTGCTCCAGAACGGTCTTCAGTGGCAGCCCGGCGTGGTCCATCAGGAACAGCTGGCGCTGGTAGTCGCCGGCGTACTCGCGGAAGGCCAGGGTCTCCTCGATGACCTGCTGCGGGGAGCCGACGGTCAGCGGGGTCTGGGCGGTGAAGTCCTCCAGGGAGGGCCCGTGGCCGTACACCGGTGCGTTGTCGAAGTACGGCCGGAACTCGCGCACGGCGTCCTGCGAACTCCTCCGCATGAAGACCTGGCCGCCGAGCCCGACAATCGCCTGCTCGGGCGTGCCGTGGCCGTGGTGGGCGTACCGGGTCCGGTACCGCTCGACCATCCGCTTGGTGTGGTCGGCGGGCCAGAAGATGTTGTTGTGGAAGAAGCCGTCCCCGTAGTACGCGGCCTGTTCGGCGATCTCCGGCGAACGGATGGAGCCGTGCCAGACGAAGGGCGGTACGCCGTCCAGCGGGCGCGGGGTGGAGGTGAAGCCCTGCAGCGGGGTGCGGAACTTCCCCTCCCAGTCGACGACGTCCTCGCGCCACAGCCGGTGCAGCAGGGCGTAGTTCTCGGTGGCGATGTTGATGCCCTGCCGGATGTCCTGGCCGAACCAGGGGTAGACCGGCCCGGTGTTGCCGCGCCCCATCATCACGTCGACCCGGCCGTCCGCGAGGTGCTGGAGCATCGCGAAGTCCTCCGCGATCTTCACCGGGTCATTGGTGGTGATCAGAGTGGTGGAGGTGGAGAGGATCAGCTTCTCGGTCCGCGCGGCTATGTACCCGAGCATCGTGGTCGGCGAGGACGGCACGAACGGCGGGTTGTGGTGCTCGCCGGTGGCGAAGACGTCCAGGCCGACCTCCTCGGCTTTCAGGGCGATGGCGACCATGGCCTTGATGCGGTCGCGTTCGGTCGGCGTTCGGCCCGTGGTGGGGTCCGGCGTGACGTCGCCGACCGTGAAAATTCCGAACTGCAAGGTTCCTCCGGTTAACAGGTGCTGGAGTGGTTCTCGAACGGTAGGAGTCGACTGCACGGATGGGATGACCGTGCGTGCACGGGAAGTGGTCCCACAGCGTTCTTCTCGCGTGCCCTGGTCTTCGGAGCGGAGCCGCCACCTCCCAAGGCCGCGCAGTCGCGGCGTAAGAAGGCAGTGCTTGCCGTCTGTGCCGACTCACGAAGGCGATGTCATCGCGGCCGTGACGGCCGCGAGGCGTCCCAACCGTTCGGTGTCACCCCGGCGAGCACCCGCCGGGGCGCCGCCAGCAGCACCATGTCCTCGCGGGACAGGAGCCGGGTCGCGAGCCCGCGCTGCTGCTGACGGTCCAGCGCCACCACGGCCAGGTCCACCGTGCCCTCACGCAGCGCCTGCCGGATATCGGCGACGGCCGGCCGTCGATGTGTGGTGCGGTCGACAAGCGGGTGCCCAGTTCGCGTTCACGGGCGCGGACCGTGCTGGACACGGCGGACTGCACCACGTGCAGCCGCCGTGAAACCACCCGTGTCCGCCACCGCGACGACGACCTCCATCAACCGCAGATCCGTCATCCGCCTCCGGTCGAGCAGCGCTCCATCCGGCGTGAGGGCGACGGGCTTCGATCTTCGCTGCGTCGTATGCGGACGGCGGGGCGTCATGCGGGAGCGCCGGTCAGAGTCAGGTACCCGGTCACTTTGGCCGACGGTCCGAGGTCGCAGCCATTCCTCAGGCGCGAACCAATGGTGTGTCGACCAGATGCTCGGCCAGGAACCACGCCTGCCGTTCGCCGGTCCGGATCACTTGGGAGACCAGCAGGTCGACGGTGCCGTCGTCACCGTACTCGGCAGTCCGGGCGGCGGCGTCGTGGGCGTCGATGAGGATGGTCTCGTGGGCCTCGAGCAGCCGGGACAGCATGGCCGGCACCTCTTCCACCCCGTCCGGGGGGCGCGGAATCGACGTGATCTCGACGACGTGCCGGGGATCTCCCACCGCGACGCCGCCCAAGGACTGGACGCGTTCGGCGAGGGTGTCGATGATTTCGAGCTGTTCGCCCGCGTGCTTGTCCAGGACCAAGTGCAGCTGGTAGAAGGTCGCCCCGCGCATCAGCCAGTGGTGCTTCTTGTAAAGGCCGTAGAGGATCTGCGTGTCCGCGAGCACCTTGTTCAGGCGCTGGCAGGAGTACATCCGCGCGTCGTAGGACAGGGCGACCGGGAACTGCTTGACGGTCCCGAACTCTTGGATCACCTCGCCCTTCTGATGCAGCCAGGGCTGACTGCCGTGTGTGGATGGGGAGTTGCTGGTCATTGTCCGCCTCCTGCGGTGCCGTGCTGTGTGTACCCCGGTGACGCTAGGTGCCCGGTCGGGGGGCGTCTTGACCGGCAGTGCATGCGGTGGTGCCCGCCAGCGCACTGCGCCCGGTCCTTGTCCACGGCGTTCGCTCTCGGGCAAGCCTCTGTGCGCCGGCGGACTCGGACCGCCGTCAGGCCGCTCTAGCGTCAGCGGGACAGTCCATGCCCGGAGAACGGGCGGAACGAGGAGAGGCATGAGCGCGATCGAGCAGGCGGATGTGGTGGTCCTCGGGCTGGGACCGGGCGGCGAGTACGTCGCCGGCACACTGGCCGAAGCGGGACTGGACGTGGTGGGGGTCGAGGCGGAACTCGTCGGAGGCGAGTGTCCGTACTGGGCATGCGTGCCCACCAAGATGATGATCCGCGCCGGGAACCTGCTCGCCGAGGCGGGCCGGGTTTCCGCCCTCGCCGGTGAGGCGGTGGTGACTCCGGACTGGGCCAGGGTCGCCGGACGGATCCGCGAGGAGGCCACTGCCGACTGGAACGACCAGGTGGCCGCGGACCGCTTCACGGCGAAGGGCGGTCGGCTCGTCCGGGGGACGGGGCGCCTTGCCGGGCCGCGCCGTGTGACGGTCGGCGACCGTACGTTCGAGGCCATGTGCGGTGTCGTGCTGGCCACCGGTACCCGGCCCCGGATCCCGCCCGTGCCGGGTCTACAAGGAACGCCGTACTGGACCAACCGGGACGCCATGGCCGCGAAGGAACTACCGGCGTCCATGGTGGTGCTCGGCGGAGGGGCCATCGGCGTCGAACTCGCCCAGGTCTTCGCCCGCTTCAAGTGCGCGGTCACGGTGATCGAGGGGCAGGACCGGCTGCTGATGCAGGAGGAGCCCGAAGCAGGGGAGCTTGCCACCGACGCGCTGCGCGCAGACGGTGTCACCGTCCTCACGGGCACGCGGGTGCGGCAGATCAGCCATGTCGGCAACAAATTCACCGTGCGCCTTGAGGGCAATGGACAGTTGCTGACTGCCGAACGGCTCCTGGTCGCCACCGGACGCCACGCCGACCTGACCCCGCTGGCGGTCGACACCGTGGGACTCGACCCGTCAGCGGGATCCGTTCGCACGGATGGGCAGATGCGGGCCGGGGAGGGGCTGTGGGCAGTCGGCGACATCACCGGCCGGGGCTCGTTCACCCATGTGTCGATGTACCAGGCGGAGATCGCCGTCCGGGACATCCTCGGACAGGCCGGTCCTGACGCCGACTATCGGGCGCTGCCCCGCGTCACCTTCACCGATCCGGAGATCGGGGCCGTGGGGCTGACGGAGCGACAGGCGCGCGAGCAGGGCCTGCGCGTGCGCACCAGCGTGGTGACCATCGCTTCCTCCACCCGCGGCTGGATCCACGGGCCGGGCAACGAGGGATTCATCAAGCTCGTCGAAGATGCCGACCGGGGCGTGCTGATCGGTGCGACCTCGGCGGGGCCGGCGGGCGGCGAGGTGCTGCACGGTCTGAACGTGGCCGTCCATGCCGAGGTTCCCGTCGACCGGCTGCAACACATGATCTACACCTATCCCACCTTCCACCGGACCATCGAGGCAGCCCTGGGAGCCCTCCGCTGAACCGCGCCTCGACCATGCAGGCGGACCCGGGCGCCAGGCGGTGGCGCACCATGGTGGGCCGCAACCCCGACGAGCCGCACCGGACCGCCACCTCGCTGGAGCTCTTCTTCGACCTGTGTTTCGTCGTCGCGGTGGCGCAGGCGTCCACGAGTCTGCATGGGGCGCTGACGGAGGGGGACTACGCCGGCGGTGCGCTGCGCTTCGCGCTGGTCTTCTTCACCATCTGGTGGGCGTGGATGAACTTCACCTGGTTCGCCTCCGCCTATGACCCGGACGATGTCACGTACCGGCTGACGGTGCTGGTGCAGATCACGGGCTCACTCGTCCTCGCCGCCGGTGTGCGCCGCGCGTTCGAGGACGGGGATCTGCACATCATCACGCTCGGGTACGTCGTGCTGCGGACGACATTGGCCGCGCTGTGGCTGCGTGCCGCGTTGTCCGATCCCGCCCGGCGGAGGACCACGCTGCGCTTCGCCACGGGGGTGATGTTGTGTCAGCTCGGCTGGGTGGGGTTGCTCTTCGTCCCGGATCCGGTGCGTCTGCCGGGCATCGTGGTGATGATCGTGGCCGAGGTGTCCGTGCCGGTGTGGGCGCAGTCCGCCGGGATGACGCCCTGGCATCCGCGCCACATCGCCGAGCGCTACGAACTGTTCACCCTCATCGTCCTCGGCGAGTGCGTCGCGGCCGCCACCGTCGCCGTGCGCAGCGCCTTCGACCGGCATCACGGCACCGGTTCGCTGTACGCGCTGGCGGCGGGCGGGCTGCTCGTGGCCTACGCCATGTGGTGGCTGTACTTCACCAGGCCCGCGCACACGCTGCTCGCCACGACGCACCAGGCGCATCGCAGGAGATTCTCCTGGGCCTATGGCCACTACCTGATCTTCGCCTCGGCGACCGCGGAGGGCGCCGGACTGGCCGCGTACGCCGATCACGTCACGCACCGCGCCGAAGCCTCGTCGATTGCTGCCGGCGCCGCGGTCACTGTTCCGGCGGCCGTTTTCCTGATCACGGTCTGGGTCGTCCACCTACGGCCACACCAAAGGAGCCTGGCCGAGCGGATTCCGTTCCCCCTCGCCGCGGTCGGTGTCCTGATGGCCGCCTGGTCCCCGGCACCCGCGCTTGTCGCCGGTGTGCTTCTGACATGCCTGGTCGGGTTGGTGACGATGCCGCGCCGGTGACCAGGTCGCGCGGCGGGGTCCCGCCCTGGGCCAAGGCGAATGGGCCGCGCGGCCGGACACCGTACGGAGTGTCCGTCCGCGCGGACGCCATGCCGCCGGGTCAGCCCGCGTGGAGTGCCGTGCGCAGGGCGCTGGCGGCCAGGGTGATGGCGGCCCCGGCGGCGTGGGTCTCGCGCAGGGCGTTGAGCATCACGAAGTCGTGGATGATGCCCTGGAAGCGCACGGCGGTGACCGGGACGCCGGCCGCACGCAGCTTGTCGGCGTACGCCTCGCCCCCGTCGCGGAGCACGTCGGCCTCGCCGGTGATGACCAGGGCCGGGGGCAGGCCGGTGAGCTGCTCGGGGGTGGCGCGCGCGGCGGCTCCGGGGCAGGCGCAGAGGTCTGCGGAATCGTCGATCGTCACGCTAAGCCGCACAGGCGGCGGAAATTGTCCAAGAGCGCACGGGAGTTGACCTCACAGTGTGCGCGGAGAGGCAGTGCACTGTCGGAACGTATCCGGTGCACTGCCGGGATACACGGACGCTTTGGCGCGAAATAGCTTGGTGGCGCAGCAGTCGAGGGTCGCCGGGTCCCGACCTGTGTATTGCACGGTCACCCGGAACGCGCGCGGTGATGGCGCATGCCCCGATTCTTCCCGCCCGCCGCTGCCGACGCACGCGGAAGTTGATGCACATGCATCGACGTCGTTCATCCAGCAGGAGGTTGTCGCAAGGTGTCCACGATGCCGGTCGGTGGGCTGGTTCCCCGCGCCACCGACAACGCCGCGGACCTGGTCGTCCGCAACGCGAAGATCCACACCGGAGACCCGGTCCGCCCGCAGGCCGAGGCGCTCGCCATCCGCGACGGTGTCATCACGGTCGTCGGCGACGACAACGACGTCGCCTCCCACATCGGCCCGGACACGAAGGTGGTCGACGCCGTCGGCCGCCGGATGGTTCCCGGCCTCAACGACGCTCATCTGCATGTCATCCGTGGCGGGCTCAACTACGTACTGGAGTTGCGCTGGGACGGTGTCCGCACGCTGCGCCAGGGTCTGGCGATGCTGCGTGAGCAGGCAGCCCGTACGCCCAAGGGCCAGTGGGTGCGGGTGGTGGGCGGATGGTCGGCCGAGCAGTTCGCCGAGCGGCGGCTGCCGACCGTCGCCGAGCTGAACGCCGCCGCGCCGGACACCCCGGTGTTCGTCCTGCACCTGTACCAGTCGGCGGTGCTCAACCGGGCGGCTCTCAAGGCCGCCGGATTCACCCGGGACACCCCCGACCCCAAGGGCGGCCAGATCGTACGGGGCCGGAACGGTGAGCCCACGGGCATGCTGCTGGCCGCCCCCAGCGCACTCATCCTCTACTCGACCCTGGCCAAGGCCCCGGTGCTGGAGGGGGAGGACAAGAAGACCTCCACCCGTCACTTCCTGCGGGAACTGAACAGGTTCGGCCTCACGTCGGCGATCGACGCGGCCGGAGGGTTCCAGAACTTCCCCGACAACTACAGCACGGTCGTCGAACTGGCGAAGGCCGGTCAGCTTTCGTTGCGCATCGCCTACCATCTCTTCCCGCAGACCGCCGGTCAGGAAATCGACGATCTCACCCGCTGGATCGAGATGGCTCGCCCCGAGGACGGGGACGCATGGCTGCGCCTCAATGGTGCGGGCGAGAATCTGACGTGGGCGGCGGCGGATTTCGAGAACTTCGCCGAGCCACGGCCGGAACTCGCCGACTACGAAACGGAATTCGAGAAGGCCGTACGTCTCCTCATGGAGAACGGCTGGGGATTCCGGCTGCATGCCACCTATGACGAGACCATCCGCCGGGACCTGGCGGTGTTCGAGAAGCTCGCCGCGGAAGGGCTGTTCCCGGCCGGCAACCGGTGGCTGTTCGACCATGCGGAGACCGTCTCCGCGGACAGTCTGGACCGCATCGCCGCCCTCGGCGGCGCCATGTCCGTGCAGAACCGGCTGTCCTTCCAGGGCGAGGCGTTCGTACGCCGCTACGGTCCCGGTGCCGCCGCGGACGCCCCGCCGATCCAGGCCATGCTGGAGCGCGGTGTGACCGTCGGTGCCGGCACCGACGCGACCCGGGTCTCCACCTACAACCCGTGGGTCGCCCTGCACTGGCTGGTCACCGGCCGCACCGTGGGCGACCTGGTCGTCCGCCCGCCGCACAACCGGGTCGACCGCCGTACCGCGCTGGCGATGTTCACCGAGGCGGGTGCCGCGCTGACCGGGGAGGAGGGCGCCAAGGGCGTCCTGCGCCCGGGCTTCCTGGGTGACCTGGCAGTCCTGTCCGAGGACTACTTCACCGTGCCCGAGCCGGACATCGCACACATCGAGTCCCTGCTGACGGTCGTCGGTGGCCGGATCGTCTACGCGACCGCCGAGTACGAGGGCCTCGACGAGGAACTGCCACCGGTCAGCCCCGGGTGGAGCCCCGTGGCGCACTTCGGCGGCTACCAGGCCACGACCGGTACGGGCCTGTCGGGCGCACGCCAGGCCGAACTGCTCGGCCAGGCCGCCGCCGAGTCGGAGCAGCACCGCCAGTGGCGCGCCCGACGCGGCCTGGCCCCGCAGACAGCAAGCACGTTCTTCGATCCCTGTTTCTCCCTCTGATCTTCCGGGAGGGCCCGGTCACGAGCCGCCCCTTCCGGAACACCTCCCCAACTCGCGCCGCACCACGCGCGGTTGCGCTCAACAGCGGACATCCGTCCGCGATCAACACACACCGGAAGGCCCACTCATGGTCAACATCTCCGAGGTCACCGCGGCCCCCAGCCCGGACCTGCTCACCCCGGACAACTGCGCGGTGCTGTTCATCGACCACCAGCCGCAGATGTTCTTCGGCACCGGCAGCGGCGACCGCACCGCGATCATCAACTCGACCGTCGGCCTGGCGAAGGCCGCCAAGGCGTTCGACGTGCCGGTTGTACTGAGCACCGTGGCCGCCGAATCCTTCTCCGGCCCGATCCTGCCGCAGCTGGCCGAGGTCTTCCCCAACCAGAAGATCATCGACCGCACCACGATGAACGCCTGGGAGGACTCCGCCTTCGTCGAGGCGGTCAAGGCCACCGGGCGTAAGAAGCTGGTCCTGGCCGGCCTGTGGACCGAGGTCTGCATCGTCCTGCCCGCGCTCTCCGCCCTCGCCCAGGACTACGAGGTCTACGTGGTCACCGACGCCTCGGGGGGCGTCAGCCCGCAGGCCCACGAACACGCCGTCCAGCGCATGATCCAGGGCGGCGCGGTCCCGGTCACCTGGGTACAGGTCCTCCTCGAACTGCAGCGTGACTGGGCCCGCGGCGAGACCTACATGTCGGTCATGGACGTGGTGAAGGAGCACGCCGGTGCCTACGGCCTCGGCGTGGTCTACGCGCAGGCCGTCATCGGGGCCCACGCCGTCGGCTGATCCCCGCTCCATCACAGAGCAGTCAAGGACTGAGTCAGGAACAGGCAAGGAAGAGATGAACGCTGGACTGCTGGTCCTCCGGGTGGTTACGGGACTTCTCATCGCCGGCCACGGAGTTCAGAAGGTGAGTTTCCGGCTCGGAGGCCACGGCTTGGCAGGCGGAACCGAGGAGTTCCGCCACGACGGGTTCCGCGGCGGTCGGCTGACCGCAATCGTCGCGGGTGCCAGTCAGATCGGTGCCGGCCTGTTCCTGACCGCCGGACTGCTCACACCCCTGGCCGCGACGGCCGCCATGGGTGTGATGACGGTCGCGGGCACCGTCAAATGGCCCAAGGGCCTGTGGGTGCAGAACGACGGCTACGAATACCCGATGGTCCTCGTCGTCGTCTCCGCGGCGCTGGCCCTGACCGGGCCCGGCCGGTGGTCGCTCGACCAGGCGCTGGGCGTCACACCCTGGCCGCTGTGGGTCGTCCTCCCCGCGATCGTGGTCGGCCCGATGAGCGGACTGCTCACCCGCGTGGTGCTGCACCACCGGCCCACCGCAACGGAAAGGAAGCACCATGCGCAGGCTGCTGAGTGACGCGATACGCACGCTCGCACCGCAAGGACAGGACCGCCACGGCCCGCTGCCCCTCCTGATGCTGACGCTGACGGTAGTCACCGGTCTGATCGACGCGGTGAGCTATCTGGGGCTCGGGCACGTCTTCGTCGCCAACATGACCGGCAACGTGGTGTTCCTGGGGTTCGCTCTGGTGGGTGCCGCGAACCTGTCCGTGCTCGCCTCGTTGGTCGCGCTGGCGGCGTTCCTCGTCGGCGCGCTCGCCGGGGGCAGGCTCGGCACCCGGTTCGCGGCCCACCGCGGAAACCTGCTGAAGACGGCCACCGCCGTGCAGACGGTGCTGATCGCCGTCACCGTGGCTGCCGCCGCGGTCACCGACGGCCGGGTCACCACGGGCGTCCAGTACACACTGATCGTGTTCCTCGGGCTCGGCATGGGCCTGCAGAACGCCGTCGCCCGGCGCCTCGGCGTCCCGGACCTCACCACGACCGTACTGACCCTGACCCTGACGGGGCTGGCCGCGGACTCCACTCCGGCCGGCGGCGCGGCGCCGCGACCCGGCCGCCGGATCCTGTCCGTGCTGGCGATGTTCCTCGGCGCCTTCGTCGGGGCCCAACTGGTCCTGCACGGCCACCTCGTGCTCACCCTGAGCCTGGCCCTGCTGCTCCTCGCCCTCACCTCCGTGATCACCCACCGCCTCGCCTCCGGCAACCCCGCCTGGACGAAGTCACCGTCCTGAGACCGGGTCCGCTCGCCCCACGGGGTACACCGGATACGCCTGAGCCCCCTGTTCAGGGGGCTCAGGCGTATCCGGACGTTGCTCAGGGACGCGGAATGCCCGCAAGCGGCCGCCTGACCTGCGTCGCGGGCGAGCCAGTGGGTGGTACCCGGACAGTCGTGCCCGAACGGGCAAGGACCGGAGCGCTCCGAGAAAGCCCGATGCCGCGCTCGCTGCCTACATTCCCTTCGGTTCATTCCCGACGGACCCGACGGAAGGGAACGGAAGATGAAGAAGCGCAAGGCAATGGTGCGGCTGCTGCCAGCGTTACACAACCGCATCTACCGGACGAGGGACTCGGCGAGTGAGTTCCTCACGTCGTACCTGCGCTTCACCGGTGGCCGGATCGTCTCGGACGACCGGGCCGCCGATGGTGGTCAGATCGGTGTACCCGCCGTGCGGACAGGGGCCGTCGCCCCGGGCAAGGACGTCGTGGTCCTCGCCCGGGGCGACGGCATTCCTGCGCAGCACATCGCTCTCTGCGCCCGGCTACTCAGCGATTGCCGCACGGGAAGTGGGCTTCAGCCGCAGGACGCGGGAGGCGGCGAAGGGCATGAGGTCGTCGTGCCGGTCCGGCAGGGCGATCACCAGGGCGCTGTCCGGCAGGGCGCGACGCACGCCCGTCAGCATCCGCATCGCCGTATGGTCGTCGAGGCCGGCCGTCGGTTCATCGAGCAGAAGGACCGCGGGTCGCCGCAGGACCGCTCTCGCGATCACCAGGCGGCGTCGCTGGCCCTGCGAGAGAGCAGTGCCCAACGGGCCCGTCGGAGTGTCGAGGGACGACTGCTCCAAAGCCGCGGCCGCCAGGGCCGCCCGGAGTGTGTCGTCGTCCGCGCCCGGGGCGGACTGCCGGAGGTTCTCGGCGATGGTCGCGTCGGCGATCCAGTCCTCCGCTTCGACGAGGGTGAGCGAATCGGCGATCGCACGGGCGGGCAGGGACTCGACGGGTACGCCGCCGAGCAGCACCGACCGGGGAACAGCGGGGCAGATCCGTCCCGCCAGAGTCTCCAACAGGGTGCTCTTCCCACTGCCGTTGGGCCCGGTGACCAGGACGACGCTGCCGGGCTCGATCACCGCGGACCACCGGGTGCGGTCGGCGCCGACACCAACAGGCACTTGGCGGGCCACCAGGGCCCGTGCCGCGCCTGCCGGCGACGCCCTCGGCGGGGACGCGGTCGACAGCTCACCCGGGAGGGCCCTGTTCGCCAGCTCCGTCAGCCGCTGGGCGGCGTCGGCGGCCAGGCCGTGGTCGCGGAGCACCTGAGGGAGCGTCTCCACAAGCTCGTACGCAGCCGCGACCAGCAGCACCTCGCCGATGGCCTCGGCAGCCGGCTGGGCGAAGACAGGACCGGACAGCGCCAGGACCAGGACCGCCGTCTGGCCGGCCACGGCCAACACCCGCAGCAGCAGCCGGGATCGGCGCATCACCGACTCAGCCGCGGCCTCGGCCCGCCGGGCCCGGCCGACCGCGTCCGCGACCTGATCGCGGACCAGATCGACCGCGTCCAGGCAGCGCAGTTCCCACAACGCGGAGCGTGCACTGAGCAGCGCGGCGCGTGCGGTGGCCCACGCTTCCGCGGCCGTCCGCTGATGGCCGCGGGTCCGCCGCTCGGCGGTCACTGCCGTGGCCGCGGAGAGCGCGAGCAGCAGCAGCTCGGCCGCGCCTGACGGCGGACTCGCCACCGTCAGCAGGGTGATGACGACGGCGGCGGTCAGGCCGATCCCGGCCAGCGGCGGAACGACCTGGCCGGCTATCCCGCCCACCGCGCCGACGTCGCTGGTGAGCCGGGCCATCAGGGCGCCGTCACGGTGGTTGCGCAGTTCGCGTGCCGGCACGGTGGTCGCGGCGCGGACCAGGCGCGAGCGCAGCGAGACGGTCGCGCCGAGCAGGGCGCCATGGCTGACCAGGCGCTCCCAGTAGCGCAGACCGGTGCGGCCCAGGGCGAGCGCGCGGACCGTTCCGGAGGGATACATCCAGGACCAGGTGGTGTTCACCTGTGCGGTGACCACCGCACAGGAGGTCAGGAACCAGCCGGACACCCCCAGCAGGCCGGCGGCACACAGTTCGGCGGTCCCGGCGAGCACCGCTGCGATCAGCAGGTCGCGGCGTGCCCGGTGGTCCGCCGCCGTCCACAGCAGCCTGAACGCGGTCACAGTGTCTCCCTTGTCCGGGACACCCGTCCCTGTTCCAGCCGCACGATGTCGTCGGCGATGCCGAGCAGTGCCGGGCTGTGTGTCGTGAGCAGCACGGTGCGACTGCGCGCGAGCGTCCGGATGGCGCCGATGACACGGGCCTCGCCGTCCGGGTCGAGATGGGCGGTGGGTTCGTCCAGGCACAGCAGCGGTGTGTCGTGGAGCAGAGCCCGGACCAGCACCAGCTGCTGCATCTGCCCGGAGGACAGCCCCCAGCCGCGCTCCCCGACCGGGGTCGTCAACCCCTGGGGAAGTGCGGCGAGCAGGTCCTCGAAGCCCAGTGCCTTGAACGCCGCGGCCAGTTGTACGTCGTCGGCGTCGCGCCGGGCCAGCAGCAGGTTGTCCCGTAGCGTGCCAGGGAGGAGGTGGGAGGGTTGTCCGGCCCATGTCGTCATGGCCGGCGTGGCTTGTAGGGTCGCGGAACCGATGGTGTGCAGGCACTGCCCGCGGTCCGGTTCGCGCAGACCTGCCGCCACGGAGAGCAGGGTTGTCTTTCCGGCGCCGCTGGGGCCGCTGATGGCCACGATCGAACCCGGCCGCACGGTCAGGGTGACGTCGTCCAGGGCCGCGTCGTCGCGCCCCTGGTACCGAACGCCTACCTCATTCAGGGTCACACCGGCCGGGCCCGGCCCGCTCGGACGACGGACAGTGGGCACCCGCGTCGGGGGACCGCCGGTCGGTGCGACCGGAACCCTGCCGATGATCTCCGAGATCAGCTCGGCCGCCGCGGCGGCCTCGGCACGGGCGTGGTAGCCACGGGCGAGCTCCCGGGCAGGAGCGAAATACGCCGGGGTCAGGACGAGCACGAACAGCGCGGTGCCCAGGCTCATGGTGGACGGGACCACCGGCAGGTCGAGGTAGCCGAGCAGGGCGAGTCCGCAGTACGTGGCGACGACGGCCATGGCCACGGTGATGAGGAGCTCGATCCAGGCGGTCGAGAGGAAGGCCACCCGCAGTACGGTCTGGGTACGCCTGGCCAGTTCCCTGTCGACTGCCTCGGTCGCGCGTACCGCTTCCTCACCGGCTCCGAGGCCGACGAGCGTGGGCAGTCCGCGCAGTTGGTCCAGCAGCTGGGTGCTCAGCTTCCGGGTGGCGGTGAGCTGGGCGTGCACCGCGGCGCGAGTGCCCAGGCCGATCACTTTCAGGTTGAGCGGCAGCAGCGGTGTCGCCAGCACGAGCATCAGAGCGACGGCCCAACTCCCCACCAGGATGGCGGCCAGCACGATGCCGCTGCCCAGCAGCATCGCCCGCCGGGCAGGAACGTACGTCGTCAGCCACTGGGTCAGTCGGCCCACCTCGCTGTCGAGGGCCTCGCCGAGAGCGGCGTCCGACACCTCTTCCAAGGGCGTGGCCGCCGCTGGGAGCGCGGCCAGGAGCAGGCGGGTGCGCAGGTGGTCCTGGACGGCGGCCGCGCCGTCGTCTGCGGTCCGGTCGGCCGCCGCGAGCAGGACTGCGCGCAGCAGCAGTCCGGCGGCGACCAGAGCCGCACCGGAGAGCACCGTGGCCAGGGCTGCGCCCCCGTGTGGGGACCGCAGTGCGGCCTCGGCCGCCCTGCCCAGCCCCGCCGCCCACATCACATGGCCCGCGGCCGCCAGCCCGCGCAGGGTGCCGGCCCGCCGGAATGCGGGTTCGCCGACCGCCGCCCATTGGGTGAGCAGTCCCGCCGCCCGCTGCTGGCCTTCGTCGTCCCGGCCGAGCCGGGCGAGGTGGTCGGGGCTTTCGTTCACTTGTCGGCTGCCTGGAGGTCGAATTCGCCGGCGGCCGCCGAGCGGCGGTCGGAGCGGATCCACCCGGCGAGCGCCGTCATGGCGAACAGAGCAACACCGACCGGGCCGATCCACACCCGTACGCCACCGAAGACATCCTGCGAGACGGCGGTCACCGCGACGGCCAGGAGGGTCAGGAGCACGCGCCGGGCGGCAACGGCCGCCCACGGACCGTCGCCCGCGGCCGGGGTCGCCGGCACGGCCCGCGCCGCGGCGGCCCCGGTGTCGGACGGTGCCGCCGCCTCGGTGTGGGCCGGTGGCTGGGCGAACTTCCCGCGGAAGACCCACCACGCGTAGATGTTGTAGGTCAGGACTACCGGTATGCACACGCCCACCCCGATGAGCAGGAACAGCTGCGACCCGTGCGGGCCGGCGGCCGCGCGCACGGTCAGATCGGGTGGGACGACGACGGGCGCGGTGGCGGCGACGAGCGCGAGCAGGCCCGCGGCCTCCGTACCGGCCACGGCGGCGAACGGACGCCAGTCGGGCCGGCGGCCGAAGCCGTACCAGGCGATCGCCGCGCAGACCACGGCCACCGCCACCGCGAGGCCGAACAGGGTTGCCCGGAGCGGCTGGTCGAAGCGCAGGTGCTGCGGATCGGCGAGCCGGAGCCCGAATCCAAGGACCAGGCCGGCCACCGCGACCGTCAGGATCAGCGGTCGCCCCAGGCGGCCCGCTCGTTCGTGGGCTGTCCCCGTGGTCTTGTCCTGCAGCCACGCGGCACCCGCCAGCAGATGGACGGCCACAATCCCCAGGGCGCACAGCACGCTGTAGGGCGTCAGCCAGTCCCAGGTGCCTCCGGTGAACACCCCGCCACGGTGCGGCAGTCCGGACAGGACGCCGCCGACCACGAGGCCCTGGCACACGGTGGCCACCAGCGATGAGATTCCGAAGACGAGGCCCCAGCCGCGCCGGTAGCCGGGGGCGGCGCTTTGCAGCTCGATGGCCGTGCCGCGCAGCACGATGGCGAGCAGCATGACGATCAGCGGCAGGTACACGCCGGGCAGCACGGTGGCGTAGACACCGGGCAGGCCCGCCCACAGCACCACGCCCGCCAGGATGATCCAGCTCTCGTTGGCGTCCCATGCGGTCGCGATCAGCTCGTTGTACTCCTTGCGCCGCTGGTCGCTGCGGTCGAACAGGCTCAGGATGCCGATGCCGAGGTCGTAACCGTCGAGCAGGACGTAGGCTCCGAGTGCGAGCAGGACCAAGGCGTATGACGCGTACTCAAGCATGGCCGATCTCCGTGGAGTGGGCGGTGGTGCCGGCGTCGGCCACCAGGTGCTCGGGGCCGGTCCGCACCGTGCGGACGATGTAGCGGATCCACAGCCCGAGCAGCAGCGCGTAGACGGCGACGAAGCCCGTGAGGCTGGCGATCGCCGCGCCGAGGGAGAGGTGGGAGGCGGCGTCACTGGTGCGGATCAGGCCGTAGACGACCCAGGGCTGCCGGCCGGCCTCCGCGGTGATCCAGCCGCCGCTGATGGCCACGACACCGGCGGGGGCCATCCAGACCATCAGCCGGTGGAACCGCCGGGCTGTGTACAGCCTGCCGCGCAGCCGCAGAACCAATCCGGTGAAGGCCATGCCGAACATCGCCAGGGCGGTGAAGTACATCGCCCGGAAGCCGTAGAAAACGGACCACATGTCGGGGCGCTCGTCCTTCGGTGTCTGCAACAGCCCGGGGACGTTCGCCTTTCCGGAGAGGTCCTTGCCGATGACGGCGCCCAAGTGCGGTATCGCGACCTGGAACTTGTTCTCTCCCTTGTCCGTGTCGGGCACCACAAGCAGGTTGTAGCCGTTGTTGTCGGACTTCCAATTGCCTTCGAAAGCCTCCAGTTTGGCGGGCTGGTGTGCACCCATGAACACGGCGGTGAGGTCGCCCATATAAAGCTGTACGGGCATCAGGATGGCCAGCACTCCCAGTGCAATGGACAGCGTGCGGCGGGCGAAGGGCAGCGCTCGCTGCTTGACCAGGTACCAGGCGGCGATCCCGCCGATGAACCAACCGGCGCTGATCAGCACCGCAAGCAGGATGTGCGGATACCGGTAGGAGAACGCCGGGTTGAACAGCACCTGCCACCAGTCGCTCGCCCGGAACTGGCCGCCGACCTCGGCGAACCCCGAAGGGTCCTGCATCCAGCTGTTGGCGGACAGGATCCACGTCGTGGACAGCAGTGTGCCGACGACGAGCATCCAGCAGGCGAACGCCATGGTTCTGGGGCGCACTCGGCCATCGCCGTACAGCATGATGCCGATGAACCCGGCTTCCAGGAAGAAGGCCGTGACGACCTCCATTCCGATCGTGACACCGAGGATCGGACCGACCGCATGGGCGTATCTTCCCCAGTTGAGGCCGAACTCGAAAGTCATGACGGTACCGGCGACCACACCGAGACCGAATCCGACCGCGAATATCTTCTTCCAGAAACGGAATATCTGGAGGTACAGCGGATTCCCGGTCCTGAGGTAGACCGTGTACATCACGGCCAAGAAGAGGGAGAGGCCGACGGTCAGTGCGGGAAAGCTCATGTGGAAAACTGCGGTGACGGCGAACTGCCATCGTGAGATATCCACCACTGCGGGCGACGCCACGGCGTCTCCTCCTGATCGGTTTCGGTCGGTTCGGATGGCGGCGGCCAGGACCTGGTGGAATGGCCCCAACAGCCTCCGGCTGTGCCACCACGCGGCAGGCGAGGCCCTTGCGGGTCACGAATTCCGGACGGTCTTCGTATTCCCCGGCTCCTGGGCCACCGTAGGGTCGGCCGGTGGGTGCCCTTTGTCTCTGGGCGCATCACCCGTGTCCTCGCAGCGCAATGCGTGGATACGGCGCGGCCGGCGGCCGATGGGACTGGTCGTGGCATACCGCCGTGCGCTGCGCCCAGGGATCACCACCGGACATCGGGTCAGGTATCGATGACTTGGGTGTCGCGCCATTCACGGGGGGCGATCCCATAGGCGGCCCGGAACACCCGGCTGAAATGCGCGGCACTGGCGAAACCCCATCGGTGCGCCACGGCGGCGATCGTGGAGCCACTCCCCCGGCGCGCCAGCTCGCGCCGGCACTCCTCCAGGCGACGCCGCTGGATCCACCGGCCGACAGTGGCATTTTCGCTCTCGAACAGCTTGTGCAGATAGCGCGGGGATATGTGGTGGGCTCGGGCGATGGCCTGCGGGGTCAGCTCGGAGTCTGCGAGATGGCGGTCGATGAATGCCTGGATCCGCAGCAGCAACGCCCGGCCCCCGCCGGGCGTGTCCGCGCTCGAACGGCCGAGCACCTCGTCGGTCAGCACGCCGAGCAGGTCCACGACGTTCCGGGCCATCAGCTCGCTGGTGCGCGGCAGATAGGTTCCCGCGCCGTCCACGAGCCCGGCCAGGAAGGGCGAGAGCAGGCTGCCGAGGGGCGTGCCGGGGCCGAGCGGGGAGGCCGTGACGTGAGCCATGTCGGACTCGCTCAGGCCCAGAACGTCTCTCGGCAGGACGAGGGACTTCGTCCGGAAGGACTGGGGAAGATTCAGCTGGACGGGGCGCGCCATGTCGTAGACGAAGATGTCCCCCGGGCCGAGCAGCGCTTCACGGCCGTCCTGCTCCAGTCGGGCGACTCCTCTGTCCAGCAGTTTGACGACCACGTACTCCTCTTCAGTGCCCTGAGCGACGAGTCGGTGAGTTCGCAGAGCGGACAGGCAGTCGCCGTCCACGGTGACGGCCTGGAGCCGGCCGAGCGGTGCCGTACGGATCGTGCCGGAGTACACCTCGTCGGGGACGGTCATGTCCACGGCGCCGAAGGTCTGGGACAGCGCTTCGCGCCAGTACGCCCGTCTGCGATGGACGGGCAACGAATTGGTGGTGTGGAAGCTGCCAGGGGCGCTTCTTTGCAGGACATCCGGCGACATGTTCTCCGCCCTTTCAACCGCGGTGCTTGCTGAAACACCGTGGCAGCGGCCCTGGGTCGGCGCATCGCGTGAATCCGCTAGATCAGCGGGCAGGACCGCAGTGCGTAAGGGGGCGGCCCCTCACTTGACGGCCCCGCTGCTGGCGCCGGTGGCGACATAGCGCTGGGCCACGACGAGCAGTACGGCGGCGGGGACGGACGCCATGACTGTGGTGGCCATGATGGCGTTCCACTGGTTCGTGTGGGCACCGATGTACTGGTAGATGCCCAGAGTGATCGGCCGCACGGTCTCCGTGGTGGTCAGTGTGAGGGCGAAGAGGAAGTCGCTCCAGGTGAAGAGGAAGGTGAAGACAGCGGCAGTGATCAATGCGTTCGTGCTCAACGGGAGCACCACGGAGCGGAAGACGCGCAGTCTCCTGGCACCGTCCACGCGCGCAGCCTCGATGATCTCCCTCGGAATGCTCCTCATGAACGCACGCAGGACGATGATCGCGAAGGGGACCCCTGCGGTGGAGTCGGCGAGGATCAGTCCGAGATAGGAGTTCAGGAGTCCCAGGTCGTTGTAGGCGCTGTAGAGCGCGTTGGCCACGGCGATGCTCGGCACCATCTGTGTGACCAGGATGCCGAAGAGCACGAGGTTGGTTCCGCGGAGGGGGAACTGGGCCAGCGCGTAGGCCGCCGGCGCGGCGAGCCCGAGGCTGAGGACGACGCTGCCGAGGGCTACGACGAGGCTGGTGACGAAGTTGCGTCCCTGATCGCGCAGTGCGGTGACGTAACCGCTGAAGTCCGGATGGAAGGGGAACCAGCCTCCCTGAAGTGTGTTGCCCGCGGGCTGGAGGGAGGCGTTCACCATCCAGTAGACGGGAAACAGCATCAGAGCGAGCAAGGCGATCCCGACGAGGGTGGACGGCCGGCCACGGCCCGGTGCGCGCTTCACTGGATCATTTCTCAGATGTTCCGGGCGCGACGGTTGGCGCGCAAGTAGACGATGGCGAACGAGAGCGAGATGACGATGAGCACGTTGCTCATTGCGGCGCCGCGCCCGAACTCGAACTGCTGAAAGGACAGTTCGTAGGAGTGGGTGGCGAGGGTTTCCGTGGCGTCGGCCGGTCCTCCGCCCGTCACCACGAGGATGATGTCCAGCACTTTGAGCGTGTAGACCACGCCCAGCACCAGCACGACGCTCACCACGGGCCGCAGCAGTGGCCAGGTGACATGGCGGAACGACGCCAGCGGGCCGGCGCCGTCCAGCTTCGCCGCCTCGTACAGGTGTGGAGGGATGTCCTGGAGGCCGCCGTACAGGATCGCGGTGTTGAAGGGGATTCCGACCCAGATGTTGATGACGATCACCGAGACCAGCGCCTGTGAGGTGCCGGTGAGCCAGGGGATGCCGGACGACGAGAGGTGGAGGCCGCGCAGCGCTGTGTTGACGACTCCCGTGTCGGGGTCGAGCATCCACCGCCAGGTGGTTCCGGAGACGACCAGCGGCAGCAGCCACGGCAGCAAAAGGAGCGCGCGCAGTACGCCACCGAGCGGGAAGCGACGCTGGAAGAACAGAGCGAAGGCCAAGCCGAGTGCGAACTGCCCGATGATCGAGCCGGAGGTGAACAGGACCGTGGTCAGCAGGGCCTTGGAGAACAGGTCCGACGAAAGGACCTCCGCGTAGTTCTGCAGTCCCACGAACGCGGCGACACCCGTGTAGAACGTCGTGGCCGTGTACTGCTGGAAGCTCATCACGACGTTTTTGACGATCGGGTAGCCGAAGAACAGCAGCAGGTATGCCCCGGCGGGCACGAGGAACATCGACTGGCCCAGCCGCTCCCAGAAACGTGCCCGGACCACGGCCCGGTCCCCCGCGGCGGCGGTGCCGTCGTCCTGCGCGGTATCCCTCCGGAGGTTCGGGGACAGGTCAGTGACCTGTCGCGATCTGCTGCCCACGTCTGAGGGCTTCCTCCGGTGTCTGCCGGCCCGTCAGGGCGGACTGAATCGCGGTGTATATCCCGGTCGCTGCCTTGGGCCACTTGACGCCGAGCTGGCTGGTACGGGCCCGCGCCGCTTCCACGCTCTTGACAAAGGCAGCCATCGACGGAGTCTGCTCGGCGTACTGGGCGGCCACAGCCGTGCGGGAGGGCACGGTGAAGTGCTGCTCGGCCAGGGTGAGCATGGTCGAGTGGTCGTTCAGGCAGGCGAGGACCTGGGCGGCCTTCTCCTGCCGGGCCTTGGAAGGGCTCCGCGGGAGCGTCCACACCTCACCGCCGAGCGGTGTGACCGGGGTCTGCCCCGTCCGAGGGACCGGGATGGGGGCCACTCCCCAGTACAGGTTCTTGGCCTGCTTCAGGGCAGGAATCCGCCAGGGACCGTTGATCATCATGGCTGTCTTTCCGGCGACGAACTGATCGTGGACATCGGCCTGGGTCCAGTTCAGCACCGACTTCGACATGGATCCGCTCTTCACCAGGTCGACCCACAACTGGAGTGCCTTTGCGGCCTGCGGGGTGTCCAGTTTCTTCTCGTCACCGCCGTTGGACCACAGGAAGGGCAGGAACTGCCAGGTGCCCTCAAAAGTGGGGTTCGCGTCGACCGCCATGCCGTAGCGCCCGGGGCGGGCCAACTTGGCCGCCGCCGCCTTCAGTTCGTCCCAGGTCCCAGGTACGGCGACACCGGCCTTGGCGAGCATGTCCTTGTTGTAGAAGAGGGCGATCGTGCTGACGTCAGGGGCCAGTCCGTACACCTTTCCCTTGTAGGTGCCCGCCGAAAGGATGCCCTTGGCGAAGCCACTGGAATCGATGCCGTACTGGTCCAGCGGGGTCAGCGCGCCGGTCTGTGCGATCTGCTGCAGGTCGGGGTTGTCCAGCATCAACAGGTCGGGAAGGGTCCGCGACGACGCCCGCTGCAGAACCTTGGGGATGAGCGACGCCCCGGGAACGCTTGTCTGCTCGACCCTCACGCCGGCGGTCTTGCCGCACGCGGCGAGCACTTCGCCCCATTGGGTGTGTTCGCGTTCGTCGGTGTAGTAGTCGAGCGCGGTGATGGAGGTGATCTTGCCTGTGGCGGATCCGGTACCGGTTTCGCCGCCGCATCCGGTGGCGGCCAGTACAAGGGCGATCGTTCCGGTCAAGAGAGCGGCGATCCGCCGCGCCGGCGGTCTGGCCGGTGAGATCATGCTGGTGCCCTTACCGAGTAACTGTCTGTGGCGGGGACGGTGTCACGAGGAAGGACACACTTCCGGGGTGCGGTCAAAAAATGGCCAACATCAGCATCTTCGACTCGACCGCATGCTATAGGGTCCCGGATGACCGATGGCACGGAGCATCCGGGAGGTCGGCTCCCGTAGGGCGCGCCGGCGGTCCCGTGCAGACGAAATCGCCGCCGCGATCACCGCCCTGTTCGGCGACTTCCCGAATCATCGCCACCACCGCCTCGGGCTGCGACAGCACAACGGCGTGCGAGCCGTCCAGCACGTATTCGGTGGCCGCCATGCGTTGCGCCATGAAGCGCTGAGCGGTGGGGCTGAGCATCCGGTCGGCGGTCGCGATGGCGTACCAGGACGGCTTGGAGGCCCATGCCGGCGGGCCCGATCTACTGGTCAGCGCGCTGCAGGCGATCGGGCGTTGCGCCACGGACAGCACCTCCTTGACGCTGGGCGGCAGGTCGTCGGCGTACACCTGCGGGAACCGTTCCTTACGGATGTAGAGCTCACGTTCCGGGCCGCCGGGGAGGGCAGCGGTGAAGGTCGCGTCGGCCGCCGGCACGGGGGCGAAGCGGTTCGTGATGTCCAGGACGCACTCGCCCGCGTCGAGGCCGAATGCCGCGACATAGCACAAGGCCACGACGTTGTCGGCGTCGGTGGCGGCCTCTGTGATAACCGCGCCACCGTAGTCGTGGCCGACCAGCACGACAGGGACGTCGATGTCACGCACCACGCTCCTGATGTAGGCGGCGTCCTGCGCCAGACCGCGCAGCGGGTTCGCCGGGGCGCGCACGGTCAGTCCGGCGGCGTGAAGGAGGCTGATGACCCCCGCCCACGACGAAGCATCCGTGAACGCCCCGTGCACAAGCACGATGGTCGGCGGTGAGGGGGTGGATCGGTGCATGCCGGTGACCTCCAACTGGCTGTGGGGGATGCCCCAGCCAAACGCGTTCAGGTGTGGCGGGGCATCGCGTGAACGTACCAACCGCTCCGCTCAGCTGTCGGGCAGCGTCATGACCAGATTGGCGAGCTGAACCCGGGAGTTGATCGACAGTTTGCGGAAGACGGACGTCAGGTGGGTGTTGACCGTGTGCGGAGAGACGACGAGCAGGTCGGCGGCCAACCGGTTGGTGTGGCCCTGGGCGATAAGGCGCGCGACCTTCTGCTCCGAGGCCGTGAGGGCTCCCCATCCCTGCACGGGGCGCTGCGTGGTCGCTGCCCTGCGGCTGCCGTCTCCGGCAGCATCGAGATCGCGCTGTACGCGTCCCGCTGCGGCGTGGGCGCCGGACTCGGCGAACGTGTCGCGGGCGTGCGTCAGCGCGGCCACGGCCTCACGCTTCCGGCCCGCTGCCAGGAGCGCCTGTCCGAGATCGGCGGATGCGGCAGCCCGGGCCAGCGGGCGAGGGCTTGTCCTGAGCAGCTCGACGGAGTGCTCGAGCATGGCGGGATCGCGTTTCACGAGCCCGAGGGCCTGCGCCGCGATGCCCGTGGCGGTCGGCACGGCAGGATTGCGTTCGGCGTGGGCTCCGGCCTGTGCGGCCAGGTCCTCGGCGAGCTCGTGCTCCGCGCCGCGCAGGGCCATGCGTATCGCGGAATCGACCCAGTAGCGCAACAGCCGCCAACGCATGAAGAGACCCTTCTGCTGCACTTGTCGAATCTTGTCGACGGCAAGCGCAATGTCCCCGTCGGCCTCGGCGTGGACCGCTTCCAGGAAGCGCACCGCGGCGGTGTTGCCCGGGTTCGGTTTGACCGCCAGTCTTTCCCGCGCTGCGGCCAAGTGCTCCCGCGCCGCTTCCCGGTCGCCGCGCAGCAGGGCGATCCGGGAGCGGATCACCCGGCCGTTCACCTGCTGGACGGGGACCTGTACCTCGTCTTCCAGACGCTCCATCGTCACGAAGTCTGCGTCGGCGTCGTCGAGCCGGCCGAGCCCCAGATCGTGCTGCCCCTGTGCCCACAGCATCATCGACTGCCGCATCGCCCCGGCATCGTTCGCTGCTTGCAGGAGCAGCCGTTTGCCGGCCGCGAAGTCGTCCACGTGCAGGTGCGCGACGATCTCTTCGGGAAGGAAAGCGGAATCGATGGCGCTCAGCGCGGCAAAACGCTCCAGCGCGACCGCGTTCTCCCCCGCGTTCTGCGCGATCTCGCCGAGCCCGGACAGGGCCAGGACATGCGCGTCCCGGTCGCCGATCGCGGTGGCGGCACGCAGCGCGGTCTCGCCGGCCGCACGCGCAACGACGAGATCATCCTCCCGGGACAAGGCCAGCGCGCGCAGCGCCGCCAGCCTCGCCCCGATCTCCGGGGCGGCGCCCCCCATGGCGAGGGCGGTTTCGGCCCGGCGGCGCAGTTCGCCGGCGAGATCCATGTTCCACAGCGTCCCGCCGAGGGCGGCCTGCAGTCGGCTGAACGCCTCCAGCGGCGGCCGGCCGGCCAATAGCCGGTCGCCTGTCGACAGCGCCTCCCCATTCCTGCCGGCCCGTGTCAGGCAGAGGATCGTCTGCTCACCCACTGCGAACCTCAGCGGCCGTGCCGACGGCACCAATTCCAGGGCGCGCGTCATCAGGTCGGCCGCGAGGCCCGGCGTGACCGGCAGTACGTCGTCAGCCGCCCGCCGCAGCAGCGCTACGGCTTCCTCGTCGCCGGGCAGGGCTCCCCTGAGGATGTGCGGCACCGCGTCGATCGGCTGATGGCCCGCGGCGACAAGGTGGTGGGCAGCCTCTCGGTGCAGAGCCTTCCGGGCTGACGGTGGGATGTCGACATAGACCGCCTGGCGCAGCAGATCGTGCCGGAAGACCAGGTGATCGCCGTCATCGTCCAGGAGTCCGGCACACACCGCTTCCTTCAGCGCCGCGAGGGATATGGCGGTCGGTTGGCCGGAGAGCGCGGCGGCATCACGGAAACCGAAACTGCGCCCCAGCACCGCTCCCATCTGAAGGAAGCGCAGCGTGCCGGGCTGCAGGGATTTGAGTCTGGCGCGCACACCCACCACGAGCCCTGGGGGCACAGGGTCGTCCGAGGCATGGGCCGTCCGCAGCCCCGCAAGCATCTCGACCGCCAGAAAAGGGTTCCCACCGGCTCCGCCGAGCAGGTCCCGTACCCGCTCGTCAACCGCTGCCCCGAGTGTGTCGCTGGTCAGTTGATCGATGGCCGCGCCCGACAGTGGCCCCAGAGACACAGTGATCGTCGGGAGGTTGCCGGTCGCGGCTGCGACCACTTCTTCCGCCGGGCTCGCGGGCTCCGGCCGCCCGGCCAGCATCCACAGCACCGGCGAAGTCCGCAGGCGGGTCGGAAGCTGCTGCAGGGCAAACCGGCTCAGCGGGTCGGCCCACTGCACGTCGTCCAGGCCGATCAGCACCGGCACGCTGCCGGCTCTGGCTTCGATCGCCTCCGCCAGGCGCTCCACCAGCCAGATCCGCTGGTCGTGATTGCGGGCGAGATCGGCAAAGGTGTCGCCGGACAGCAGCGGCTGATCGCCGTGCAGGACGCAGGCCGCCAAGGACGAGAGGGGCACGATGTGATGCAGCTCATCGGCCTTGCCGAAGCCGACTGAGAATCCCGCTGCTCTGGCCATGGAGACGGCCTCGGCGAGCAGTGTGGTCTTACCGATGCCCGGTTCGCCCTGAATCATGGCAAATCCGCCGCTACCGGTGTGGGCCACCGAGGCGATCAGCGCCTGAAGCTCTTCGAGTTCGGCCTCCCGGCCGCGCAGACCGCTACGGGACAGCGAACCGCCTGACCCCACCACTTACGCTCCGTCCTGTCCGCACTCGCCGGCCCAAGCCGGGCTCGGCCCACACCAGTTGGTGACTCCGACCTCCCGCAGGTGACGGCTTCCCGCGGGCACACCGCACCTAGGTGCATCGCCGCAGGTCAAAGCCACTGTATGCGAGCCGTCCGGCACCTCGGATCTCCCGTCGTCCGGGAATCCGGCCGTGTCGATCACAGATGTCA
Organism: Streptomyces sp. bgisy130; assembly: GCF_057708345.1. Lineage (NCBI taxonomy): Bacteria > Bacillati > Actinomycetota > Actinomycetes > Kitasatosporales > Streptomycetaceae > Streptomyces > Streptomyces sp. bgisy130. Next base: position 11,149 of record NZ_JBYISA010000040.1, on the reverse strand, counting down.
TGGGCGCCCTCCCGCTAGTCGTGTGCCGGGCCCCACCACCGCTCAAGTAGTCGGCTCAGCACCGACCACCTTGCAAGACGGGATGACTTACGTCGTCGGCATGATGACTGCGAAGCGACTGTGAGCGAGCGAGGCGCCCAGGGCATTTGACTCACCGCACTCTCTGGTGTTCCCTGCGCGCACATAGACTGCAACTGTCCAGGTCAGAACACCGGCGCAGGGGAACAAAGGATGTCGGGCAGCAAACTGTTCGGTCGGGATGAGGAGCTGGCGACCGTCGACGCAGTGGTCGACGGACTGCCCGAGCGCGGCAGTGCGCTACTGGTTCAAGGAGCCCCCGGAATTGGCAAGTCCGCCCTCTTGGACCACGCCGTCACCCGGGCCCGGAACTCAGGATTCACCGTCCTCAAGGCATCGGGGGTACAAGCCGAGACCCATCTGCCGTTCGCGGGGCTGCACCAGCTGACCCACACCATGACGGACCGCGTCTCGCGCCTTCCCCCTGTTCAGGCGGATGCGCTGCTGGGCGCTTTCGGCATGGCGGAGCCGTCGTCCAGTGCCTCCGCACCCCAGTTCTTCATGATCGCCCTGGCCACGCTCAGCCTGCTCGGGGAGGCGAGCGCCGAAGCCCCCGTTCTGCTGGTCGTGGATGACTCCCAGTGGCTCGACAGGCCGACCCTGGACGTGCTCGGGTTCCTCGCGCGCCGCGTGGGTGCCGAACCGCTCGGCCTGCTCCTTGCAGGCCAAGAAGGCCGCACGGCATGGCCGGGCGCCCCCGACATCCCCGAGCTGCACCTCAAGCCTCTGCAGCCAACCGCGGCCGACGCGCTGCTGGACGCCCGTAACCCCGGTCTCGCCCCAGCAGTACGCCGCCTCGTGGCGGAGATGTCCGTCGGCAACCCCCTGGCGCTGATCGAGCTCCCGATCACCCTGAGGGCGGACGGGGTGGCCTCCGAGTCTGCGCTTTCGCCGACGCTCCCCCTCACCACCCGACTTGAGCGCGCTTTCGCCTCGCGGCTGGCCGATCTTCCTTCCGACGCACGCCAGGTGCTGCTCATCACCGCCGCCGACGACGACGGTGCGTTGACCGAAGTGCTCACCGCCGCTTCGGCACTTGCGGGCACCGAGATTTCCGCACGCTCCCTGGAGCCCGCCACAGCAGCGGGTCTGGTGTCCGTCGACGAGTTCCGCATCGGCTTCAGCCATCCCTTGGTGCGCTCCGCCGTCCTGGGCTCGGCAACGCTCGCGGACCGCCTCGCCGCCCACGGCGCACTTGCCCACACCCTTCACGGACAGCCTGATCGGCAGGCTTGGCACCGGGCTGCGGCCATCGGCCGTCCCGACGAGGCGGTGGCGCGGCAACTGGACCAGGTGGCTCGCCGAGCGAGCGGGCGTGGCGCCGCCACGGTGGCCTTGACGGCGTTGGAACGCGCCACAGCACTGAGCGAAGTCCCTTCCGGAAGAGTGGCCCGCCTTCTGGGCGCCGCGGAACTGGGCCTCGAACTCGGCCGGACAGATCGGGCGGCAAGCCTGTTGCACCAGGCCGACCAGCTGGAACTCGGTGTGCTGGAGCGGGCCCGCCTGCTCCAGCTGCGCGAGGGCCTCGAAGTGGATGTCGACACGAGCACACCCCGGCTCCATCTGCTGATCACCACAGCGGAGCGGGCCGCCAATGCCGGCGATCCCGAACTCGCCCTACGGCTGTTGCGCTCAGCCGCACGGCGGTGCTGGTGGTCGGACCCCGGACGGGAACTGCGGGAACGCGTCGTGGCCGCGGCCGAGCGGCTCCCCGTTTCGGAACTCCACCCGGACCTGGTGTACACGCTGGCGGCGGCCACCCCGGTGGAGCGCGCGGCGACGGTACTCGACCGCCTGGAGCGTCTGGAGCGTCAGGGCGGGTACGACATTCAGGCCGCCGCCACCCTGGGCACGGCGGCCACGATGGCGAACGCGTACGACCGCGCCACCGGGTTTCTCCGGCACGCGGCGGCCGGCCTGCGTGGCCAGGGCCGTCTGGGCCTGCTGGCCCAGACCTTGGTGTCCCTCGCCCTCAGCGCCGTGCACACCGTCGACTGGGAGACCGGACTCCCGGCCGTGGCCGAGGCGATGCGGCTGGCCGAGGAGAACGCCCAGCCGCGCTGGCTGACCGGTGCGCGGATCGCGAAGGCGCAGTTCGCCGCATTGCACGGAGATCTGGAGACGGCGCTCGCCGTCATCGGAGAGGCGGAGGGCCGAGGGCTGTCCGTGGCCCACCCCTCCAATCTTGCGTTCATCCAGATCACTCGTGGTCTCATCGGCCTCGCCGCCGGTGACCACGCCGAGGCGTTCCACTGCGTCTGGCGGGTCTTCGACCCGGTCGACCCGGCTTACCATCCGTTCCTCCAGACCATCGCCATCGCGGAGTTGGCCGAGGCTGCCACGGGCGATGAGCAACGAGCCATGGCGAAGGCCGCGTTGCACCAACTCGTCACGTCCACCGGGGCCAGCGAGGCCCAACTGATCCGGATCAACCTGGGATTCGCTCAGGCGCTGCTCGCTGACGACGAGCATGCGGAAGAACACTTCCGATCGGCGTTCGATCTGGACATGTCCCGTGCGCCCTTTGCTCGCGCCCGGCTCATGCTCGCCCACGGCGCCTGGCTGCGACGGCGTCGCCGCGTGATGGAAGCCCGCACTCCGCTGCGGATCGCCCGGGAGTCGTTCGCGTCCCTCGGCGTGGAACCGTGGCACGAACGGGCCTGCCAGGAACTCCGCTCGGCGGGCGAGGGCAGCAAGCGGCAAAGCCGCAGCGACTGGGACCTGCTCACACCTCAGGAGTTGCAGATCGCCCAGCTCGCGGCGGACGGCCTGTCCAACAAGGAGATCGGCCAGCAGCTGTATCTGTCACCGCGCACGGTCGGCGCGCACCTGTACCGCATCTTCCCGAAGCTCGGGATCACCTCGCGCGGCCAGCTGAAGGGCAAGCTGGGCCTGAATGACCGCACCCTGTAGGGCACCCGGAGCTACCTGCCCGGCGAACGGGGCGATGGCCGCTCCGGCCGCGCCGACGAGGGCGAACACACCGACCCCGACCGACGAGTAGTGGAAGCGAGGGCCGGTCAGGACGAAGGAGACCGTGGTCCAGAAGGCACGGGCGCGGAGGATGCGCTGTGGAGTGGCCGGCAGCTTCTTCGATGCCGTCACGCAGGCATAAGCGCCGATCCACCCCTCAGCGCTTCGTCATCCGAGACGAGGGTTCGGGATGTCAGTCATCTCCGTGAGAGATGAGAGATAGGCCAGCGGAGCGCGCCCCTCGCAGCGGAGACCGAGGACGGTGTCCACCGAGTGGACACCGCCTCGCTCGGTGTGACCGTTGGACCGGAAACCCCGGGGAGCAGGTGGTAGCGCGGAGGTCACTGCGCCAGCACGGTCTTCAGCCACCGCAGGACTTCGGGGGTCACGGGGTCGGCTACGTTTGCGAATTCGTCGTGCCTCGTGAGGAACTTCGCCACGTAGGGGCAGACCGGTACGACGCGTTTGCCGGAGGCGTGTACGTCGCTCAGGGCCTGCTGGACGAGGAGCGAGGCCAGGCCCTGCCCGGCGAAGGCGTCGTCGATTTCGGTGTGGTAGAAGACGCGCTGGTCATCGTGGTCACGGTACGCCGTGAGGCCGGCGGTTGTGCCGTCGACCAGGATTTCGTACCGGTGCTTGGCGTCGACTCGCTGAACGGTCGGAGCGGCGGCGGGCTGTGTCATCGTGAGCCTTTCAGTGGTGCGTCGGGTTCTTGCGCGGCGCGATGGTGGCATTCGGAAGGGCGGGCGCGGGAAGGCGGTCGCCGTAGTAACCGTCGACGCTGCCGAAGCGGTCGGATGCGCTCTCCCAGGCTTGCCGGGCTTCGACGATGTCTTCGTGGCTGCGGCCAATGAAGTTCCACCACATGACGATCTGTTCCTCGAACGGAGTCCCACCGAGCAGGACCGCCCGAGCGAGGCCGTCCGTCTCGTTCGTCAACGTCAGCGTGTCGTTTCCGGTGCCGAAGTAGCCCAGTTCCGCCGGGCGCAGAAGTGTTCCGGCCATGCGGACGTCCCCTTGGTCGACGAGCAGGCCATACTCGAAGTCGGTATGCACCGGGAGGGTGGTCGTCGAGCGCGGATCGAGGACGAGTTCGGCGCCGAGCAGAGGCGTGAACGTCCGCACCGGGGAAGTGTCACCTGCGAGGGATCCCAGGAACACTCTGATTTCCGCCCCGCCCATCCGCACCGGGCTCGGCACGTAGTGCCGGAAGTCACGGCCGGTGTGCCGGTGCTCTTCGGGCAGAGCCACCCACAACTGGACGCCGTGCAGGATCGTGGTGCCGGCGGTGGAGGCTTCCGAATGGCTGATGCCGTACCCACCCGTCATGAGGTTCAGCTCGCCGGGCCGTACGAACGCGTGGCTGCCCAGGCTGTCGCGGTGCTCGATCTCCCCGCTGAACAGCCAACTCACGGTCTGCAGACCGGTGTGCGGATGGGGAGCGACGTCCATGCCGCCCGTGTCGGCGACGTCGTCCGGGCCGTAGTGGTCGACGAAGCACCAGGCCCCGATCAGCGTTCGGGCCCGCTGCGGCAGCGTGCGCCGCACCGTCATCGCTCTTGGGCCGCCCAACGGGACGTCCCGCGCGGACAGCACGTCGACCTGCGGCGCGGGCTGGCCGTGGTCGCCGGTAGCGCAGCGCAGCGCGGTGGGATCCACTTCGACGTTGCTCATCGAGCGTCCTCTCCATCCGAATGTGATTTCATATTCAACAATCATGCCTGATAGTAAGTCCGTGTCCCCTCGTATGCGCTGCGGAGCGAGCGAAGGCCGGGGGCGGCCCCGAAGGAGTCCAGATTGAGTGACACCACAGCAGATCCGGCGACCCGGCGGGTCTTCATCGACAAGCAGAGCCCCAAGGCGTACCACGCACTGGTCGAGACGGCGGAAGCAGTCCGTGCGGTCGCCGCCGAGGCGGCGCTGGACCGTAGCTTGGTAGAGCTGATCAACCTCCGTGTGTCACAGATCAACGGCTGCGCCTACTGCCTCAACGTGCACACCAGGGCCGCGTTGCGCGCCGGCGAGACCGCCCAGCGTCTGGGCGTGCTGGCCGCGTGGCGCGACACCGAACTGTTCACGGAGCGGGAGCAAGCGGCACTCGCCCTGGCGGAGGCAACCACCGAACCCGCGAACGCCGTCGCGCAGGAACGCGCCTACGAATGCGCTCGCCAGCTCCTCGACGACGACGAGATCTCCGCGGTGATCTGGGTGGCGATCGCCATCAACGCGTTCAACCGGGTCTCCATCCTGAGCAAGCACCGTGTCACAGCCTCCCCTGACAGTCGGTCCTCACGTGGGTGATCGCTGCCTCTGCCCGCTCAGCAGACAGCGCGCAGGATCAGATCGGTAACGGGGCCGGGGTCGCTCACGGCGACCGCGTGGGGTGCGCGGACCGTGATGGTCCGGGCGCCGGCCCGTTCGGCCATCCACTGCTCGGCGGCCGGTGGGATGTTGCGGTCCTCGGTAGCCACGAGATACCAACTGGGGATCTCCTTCCACGCGGCGGCGATGGCCTTCCCCTGGAGGGCGGCACCAGTCCTACCCGCTGCAACGAAGGCGCCACGTACCGATGCCGGCCCGCGGAGCCCGGCCATGAGCGCCCGGGTGGCGGAGGAACCGCCGCCGACCGGCAGTCCGGGCCCGGCGGCCACCGATCGAGGGAGAAGCCGGGTCAGTCGGCGGCGGTGGCCCGTACGGCCTCCTCGATCAGCTGGATGACGCGCTCGGGGCGGGCGAGCATCACCAGGTGCGAGGAGTCGACCTCGACGGTCCTCATGCCGGCCCGCTGGTAGCCATAACGCTCCACATCCGGATTGATGGTGTGGTCGGCTGTGGCGACCACACCCCACGAGGGCTTGGTCTTCCAAGCCGCCTTCGGTGCCTTCTCGCTGAATGCCTGAGCGGCCAGCGGACGCTGGGAGACGGCGAGTACGGAGGCGAGGCGGGGGTCGACGTCGGCGGCGAAGATGGACGGGAACTTCTCGATCTGGACCGACACATCGGTGCCGGGAGCAGAGGAACCCTCGATCGGGAAGGGGGTGTAGACGAGCGCGGCGGCGAGGTCGGAGTCGGGGAAGCCGCCCTGCAGCTCGCCCAGGCTCTCGCCTTCTTCCAGGGCGTAACCGGCCAGGTAGACCAGCCCTCTGACGTTGTCCTCCACGCCGGCGACGGTGATGACGGCACCGCCGTAGGAGTGTCCGACCAGGACGACAGGTCCAGGTATCTGACGGACAATCGAGGCAATGTAGGCGGAGTCGCCGAGCAGGCTGCGGTTGGGCACCGCCGGCGCCACCACGTCCAGGCCGCGGGCGATCAGGCCCGGGATGACGCGGGCGAAGCTGGAGGCGTCGGCGAAGGCACCGTGGACCAGGACGACGGTCGGGCTGTCGGAACGGGACAAGGCACAACTCCCTTTTGATGTCATGGCGATTGGCGCTGCACTGCCAGCCGGCTGGGAACGGGTTCACTGCCTTGCCGGGTGCGAGTGGCGGCGGAGAAACGAACGCTGCCTCAGCCGAGTTGCTTCGCCGCGCCGGATCGGCGCGCGCGGCGTCCGGTCCGGGGATGGACCGCAGGCGCGAACAGCACATTAGGGGCGACCGGAGGAGGCGACTTGTCTGTCGGTGCATCGCCCGTGGTCCGTCGGCGCCCGCGGGGAGTGCCGGCGAGGGACGCTTTCGAGGAGCCTTGCACAGCAGCGTGCCGGAGTACGTCCCATCCTGGCACTCCCAGGCAAGAAGAGGTGCGCTCGATGACAACACGCGGTGGAACGTTCGCCCTAGCGTGCTGACATACCGCACCGCGCATGCCACGAATGCCCGGACGTCGGCAGCCGATGTGCCGATGCCGTCCGTACAGCGCCGTCCCCCATCGAGACGGAGCGTGGTCCTGCGCGCGCCAGTCACTCCGGAAGAAGGAACGAGATCTTGCCGTACATCACCGTGGGTCAAGAAAACTCCACCAGCATCGACCTCTACTACGAGGACCACGGCACCGGCCAGCCGGTCGTCCTCATCCACGGCTTCCCGCTCGACGGCCACTCCTGGGAGCGGCAGAGCGCCGTGCTGCTGGACGCGGGCTACCGCGTGATCACCTATGACCGCCGCGGCTTCGGGCAGTCGAGCCAGCCGACGACCGGCTACGACTACGACACTTTCGCAGCAGACCTGAACACGGTGATGGAGACCCTCGACCTGCGGGACGCCGTCCTGGTCGGCTTCTCGATGGGCACCGGTGAGGTCGCCCGCTACGTGTCCGCCTACGGCTCCGCCCGGGTCTCCAAGGTCGCTTTCCTGGCTTCGCTGGAGCCCTGCCTGCTCAAGACGGATGACAACCCCGACGGGGTCGCCCCGAAGGAGTTCTTCGACGGCATCGTCGCGGCTGTCAAGGCGGACCGCTACGCGTATTACACGGAGTTCTACAAGGACTTCTACAACCTGGACGAGAACCTCGGTACCAAGATCAGCGAGGAAGCGGTCCGCAACAGCTGGAACGTGTCAGCGGGTGGCGGCTTCTTCGCCGCCGCGGCCGCGCCGTCGACCTGGTACACCGATTTCCGGGCCGACATCCCGGCCATCGACGTGCCGGCCCTGATCCTGCACGGCACAGGCGACCGGATCCTGCCCGTCGAGGGAACCGCGCGGCCGTTCCACAAGGCGCTCCCGTCCGCCGACTACGTGGAGATCGAGGGCGCCCCGCACGGCCTGCTGTGGACCCACGCGGAAGAGGTCAACACCGCGCTCCTCGCCTTCCTGGGGAAGTGACCCTGCCGCAGGCTCGCCCGAGGGGTCTGCGGCCCGAGACTGCCGTCGGGGTATGAGGGCCAGCCCGCCATGGGCACCTCGCACGCGGCGACGGCCACGGATCCCTGATGGGTGTGTGCGCCTTCCACGATCGAGCTGTAACGGCGATAAGTGCCGCGCCTGCACAAGAGTGGCGGTCTCGCAATCAAGTCTTTCCATCCATGACACCCCTGACGTGCGGCGCGCTGACAGGAGTGCCCCCGGGCGGGGTTATGGCGCCCATCCGCCCGGGGGAGGCAGCAGGCGCCTTTGTGCCGGGGCAGGCTCGGTATCCCCCGTAACCGGGTCTGCCCCCCTGCATGCAATGCCGCGCAATGGCACTGCCGAATCCTGGACTTCCTGGCGCGCACGCTCCCTCCCTTTCGCGCAGGCGGTCACTCATGAGGGGCAGCGGGGCATCTCCCGCCGCCGGCCTGCCTCATGCGCGCGGTACGGGCCGTACGGCTCTCTGGGGAAGGGGCCGTAGCCTGGCGCCCGTGATCCGAATGACCGCAAAGCCATGGATGGCCCGCCCGCACCTGATGAAGATCGAATTCTCTCCTACCTCAAGGGCGGCGAGGAGATCTTCAGCACCATGGGCGCTGAGCGCGATGTCATCTCCCAGGACGAGTGGGTCAGTGGCGACGGGTCACTGGTGACAGACGGCGAATGGGTCTGGCCCGTTGACCTCGCTCACTACCTTTCGCGTTACCGCATTGCCCTTCCAGGCGATTTTCTCGATCACGTTCGGAAAGCTGAGTACCAAGCTCCCGTCGTGCCTGATGAGCGTGCGCGAGAAGTCATGGTTGAGCTTTTCCCTAAGCGCCCTTCCCTTTGGAGTTAGCGGCTACACGGCCCTACCTCTAACGAGCGTGGTGATAAAGCGGTGCGATGTGCATCCGTTCCGGCAGGTGGTCGCACGGAGGCGTCTTTCGCTTCGCGACCGAGCCGGAGGCGCAACAGCCGGAATCGTCCGGCAGGGCAGAACCCAGCCTTCTCATAGGCCGTGATGCCGGCCCCATTCGGCTCCAGGACCTTGAGCCACACCAGTGGTACTCGCCCATCGTGCACCACGATGGCGGCAACCCCGCACCGCTCGTCGACTTTCTGGCGGGTCACGTCTTCTTGTTCTCAGGACCGGAAGAGCTGGCTTCTTGCTAGCGTCGGTCCCTCGCCAAGGAGGTCCAGTGTCGTCTTCTGCGCCCACTATTGTCCCCCTTTGGCCTGCGAGTTGAGCCGATCGATGAGGTGCTCGGCGAGGTCGAGCGTTCGCTTGGAATGCATCTCGACCGGGGGACGCTAGTGCGCAACCGCCGCTCACTCGGTGCTTCTACGAGCCGCGGCACATGGGTACGGATCGAGCGGCGCAGGCTGCAAAAAATCGGAAACCAGGCGGCTTCCCCCGACCTGGGCCGCGGATCACCCCCAACGTCGGTGAGGAGAACTCGCCCTCAACGGCCGCCGCCCCATCCAGTGGGGGATCACCCCACGTCGGTGGGGAGAACGAGACGACCTATCAGGCAGGTTGGTCGAGGGCCTCCATCGCTCGAGTCCGGCAGGACGTGTTCGGAACCTGGGTTCTCGTCAGACGAAGAAGGCGTTCATGCCGGGGACGTCGGACAGGTAGGTCTCGAGCCTGAAGTCGGATGCCTGGAGGCATCGTTGCGCTCCAGGCACCCGAACACGGCCGGCACCCGCGCGCACCGCCACGCACACGGACGGGCATCCCGGACAGATGACGTCGCGGAGCACGCGACACACGTCTGGCGGGGCACCTAAATCAGGCTCTCGGCTTCGCGCCGCAGACCGTGACAGCGGGAAGCGGGTCGCGATATGCGCCGGGTTACCCGACTCGCGGCCTGCCAGGGCCGCGCACGGTTGCAGGTCAGCGCCGGAGTCCCACCGACTTCCCCCAGTCGCACACCCATGCGATTGTGGTGCGTATCCTCACTTCGGCACGCCGACCACGGCCGACCGCCAAGTACGAAGTCCTCTCACCTTTTGTCTTTTTGAGAAGCAGAGCTGAGCAGTTGCCAGTTTTCGACACATCGAGTGAGGGTTGACAGTGCGAGCCGATAGCAACGGGCCGGCCCTTGCCTCGGAGACAAGAATCGGAGCTGCTGCCGGCAGGGAGCGGGCGACGGCATACGCTGACGTGGGCCACCGGAAGGCTGGCCTGGTGTTCTTTGCTCTGGGTGTCGTAACCGTGAAGCAATCCGGTCAGTGCTTCCCTGCAGCTCAGGCGCAGAGTAAACATGGCCCTCCGAACATGCCAGCCGCCTGCTTGAAGGCACTGGCCCGTTCCTTCTCCGCGGCAGTCTTGCTCTGTCCATGCAGGGTGCGCCGCAGAACCTTGGCGATATCAGGTGCGGGCTGAACGGCGTGGCCGATTGCAGTAGCGCTGTCAGCGGTGGCATCACGGAGCACAGGGGCGATTTCATCCACGAGGTTATGGGGAGCGCTGTCGGGCTTTTCCGTGAGGGAGTGCCGAGATGAGCGGGCCGACACGCACGATTGCCTCTCGGCCTCTTGATAGCACTCAAGTGCAGGATCGCCCACTTGTCTTGATCTCTCAGTTCGACCGCAAGTAGACGCACGACGGAGGACTTACCCCTGCCGAATGGCCCGAGTAGTCCGACAGCGAGCGGCTGAGTGGATCCGCGGACAACGCCAAGGAGTTCCTGGCTCACTGACAACCGGACCCACCTCAACGTCCCCCGTCTCCAGGTCGCCGAGCGAGGCTGGTCCAGGCCAGCAAGCACGTGCCGGGCAGCCTGGTAGGCAGCGTCCGCGAGCCCGGCTTCGGTGCTCGTACCGGCCGGGCCGACCAGTGCGGTCGCGGGGCGGTGTCGTGTGCGGCGCACCAGCGCCGGTAGACGGAGACGGATAGTCGAGTTCACTCCCACCCTGCGTGGGGGACCAGGAGCTGGATGCGGGTGGCGCCTTGTTGCGCGAGACGGTCCAGCAACTGCCGCATGGTGTGCTCGGGGTCGGCGGTGACGTGGTGCGGCACGAGAGCGCCGGCGCCCTGGCCGAGCGAGACCAGAGGGATGCCGAGTCCGGCGAGAGGCTGAAGCCGGGGATCGTCGCCGTCCGGGTCGGTCACGATGATTCCGTCGACGGAGAGGTACCGGCGAGGATCAGGCCGGCCATGAAGACGCCGTTGGCATCGGCGGTCCCGAGCACCTCGGACCGCTGCGACAGCACCGGCAAGCGTTGTTTGACAGACGGTTTGTGGGTGTTGATCAGTTCCTGGTCCGCAGTGTGTGGCGATCGGGATGGGGGAGCCACCAGTTGGCGGTCGGTGGGTGGTGCCG
>NZ_JBYISA010000039.1:0-63543 GCF_057708345.1 Streptomyces sp. bgisy130 | reverse complement strand
GTCGGCCCGCCCCGGCGGGCCCGGCAGCTCAGTCGTCCGGGTCGGTGCCGGACGCGTACCGCTCCGGGTGGCGCAGCAGCGCGCCGATATGGGCGGCGGCCGTCGACAGCCGGCGGCGGGACTCCCGGAGCTGTGCGGCCGTCACCCCGTGATCGCGCGCCGCGTCCCGCAGATCGTCGCGGAAGCGGTCCAGCAGCCGGTCGAAGTCCCGGGCGGGGTCGTCACCGGCCGGTTCCCGCGCCCACTCCGGGGCCGGCGGGGCCTCGGCCGCCGCGTCCTGGCCGGGCTCTTCCCCGGTCTGATCGACGCGCTCGACCGTCACCTTCGTCCCGTTGTCCCGCCCGGCCCGTCCGGCCGTGCCCGGCTCGCCGTCGCTCTGCCGGGCGTCGGACGGACCGCCGGTGAAGCGGCCGACCTCGCGGGACATCTCGGACAGCGCCTCGCGCACCGCGCCCGACCAGTCGCCCGACCGCATCGCGCCCTGGGTCTGCTCCTGGACGCGCTTGAGGACCCGTTGGACCTCCTCGCGCGCGAACACCTGGGCGTCCCTGGCCTGCTTACGGGCCCGCTGGGCGTCCTGCTTGGCGCGCCGGCTCTCCTCCTTGGCCCGCCGGGCCTGCTCCTTCCACTCCTCCTTGGCGCGCCGGAACTCCTCCTTCGCCTGCTGCCAGGACTCCTTGTCGCCGAGCGCGCCGTCGAAGTAGTCGGCGGCGTCCGGGAACGGCTGCCCGCCGGCGCCGTCCCCGGCGTCCGCGGTCCGTTCGCCGCTCCGCCCGGCCTTTCCGGCGCCCCGGGCGTCCCGGCGGGCCTGCTGGGCGGCCTCCCGGATCTCGCGGCGCAGATCCCGCGCCGAACCGCTCACGTCCTCCCGGATGTCGGAGGCGAGCGCGGCGACCGACTCCCGGATCTCCAGTTCGAGGTCGGCCAACTCGCCGCCGCGGTCGGCGAGTTCGGCCCGTCCGGCGTCGGTGAGCGAGTAGACCTTGCGGCCGCCCTCGGTCGTGTGGGTCACCAGGCCCTCGGCCGCCATCTTGGCCAGCCGGGGGTAGACCGTGCCGGCGGAGGGGGCGTAGAGGCCCTGGAAGCGTTCCTCCAGGAGGCGGATGATCTCGTAGCCGTGCCGCGGGGCCTCGTCCAGCAGCTTGAGGAGGTAGAGGCGGAGGCGGCCGTGGGCGAAGACGGGGGGCATGCTCAGAGCACCTTCTTCTCGGCGGGCGGGTCGGTGGGGGAGTCCCCCTGCGGGCCGGGGGCCGGGCCGCCGCCGGGGCCGCCCGGCCGGTCCTCGTCCTCGAACGCGGGGCGGCGCAGCAGGGCCAGACCGCCGGAGACGGTGGTGACCTTGAGGGTGCCGGTGCCCGCGCCGAGCGCGCCGGTGATCTTCTTGGCGCCCCACATGCCGGTGACCCGCAGATCGTCGAAGGCGTTGGAGACCGTGCCGCTCGCGGTGTTGGCCTCCACCGTGGCGTCGGCCGGGTCGGGCAGCCGGATGGCGACCTCCCCGGAGACCGTGGTCAGCGCGATGTCCGCGCCCTGGGCGGGGTCCAGGTCCAGGACCATGTCGCCGCTGACGGAGTCCGCGCGCACCGCCCCGCCCGCCCCGTCGATGACCGTCAGATCGCCCGAGACGGAGTGGAACCGCAGATCGCCGGTGACCGACTGCACCTCGACATTGCCGGAGACGGTGTCGGCCTGCACCCTGCCGGTCAGCCCGACGAGCGTGGCGTCCCCCGAGACCCCGCGGACGTCCGTACGCCCCGAGATGCCGGAGATCACCGCACCGGCCCCGACCACCCCGACCTCGACGCGGGTGCCGGCCGGCACCGTCACCGAGATGACCGCCCTGCGGTTCCATCCCTTGCGTTCCAGGAACTTCAGGAAGCCCTTCCAGGGGAGGTCGTCGTAGGCGACCGAGAGGGTGCCGTGCTCGCACGAGACGGTCAGCGGCGGGCCGTGCAGCTCGCTGATCTCCACGCGGGCCGGGCTGCCGTCCGAGGTGCCGACGACGTTGACGATGCCGCCGACCACGCGCACGTTCAGGGCGTCGAGGGGGTCGGGGATCTCCAGCGTGCGTGGCTCGGCCACCTCTGTCGGTCGCTGCGACCACTCGCTCCGGGCTGACATTCCGGGCCTCCCCTGGATAGCCGGACAACGCAACATATCGTGTCTCTTGAGAACACGATATATCGCGGATCGGCGAAGTCAAGCGCCCGGATCGCGGGGTGACCGCCCGCCGGCCCGGGCGCCGTGGTCGCGACCCGGCCCGCTCCCCGGTGGCCTATTCGTCCTCGTCCTCGTCGTCCAGACGGGCCAGCCAGGTGGCCAGCCGCTCCACCGGTACCTCGAAGTCCGGATTGAGGTCGACGAACGTACGCAGCTGGTCGGCCACCCACGCCAGGGTGACCTCCTCCTCGCCGCGCCGGTTCTCCAGCTCCTCGATGCCACGGTCAGTGAAATACACGCGCTCTCCACCAGGGGTCATGGGTCATTCCCGGCCAGGATAGGCAGGCTCACGGACCTCTCGCGCCACAGACGCCCGACGGCTAGCCTGATCACCTGTCAACGGTCCTGCGGCAATTGGGAAATTGCCGCCCACGGGGCGCAGGAGGCCGTGATGCAAGATCGCGCACAGCGCATCGAACTTCCCGACGGTACGGAAGTCTGGGCCCGGGTCTCCCGGCTGGACACCCCGGCACCCGACGGGACGGACGACGCGGACGGGGAATTCGAGGACGTCGGCGCCTGGGACGCGCTCGGGGCCCGGGTCGAGGGACTCCGCGAGGTGATCGGCGGGGTCGCCGCCAGCGTCCGGCAGGCCACCGAACGGGTCGCGCCGCACGAGACCAGTGTGACCTTCGGCGTGGAGCTGTCGGCCAAGCCGGGCAAGGCCGTCGCCCTGCTCGCGGACGGCGAGGCGAAGACCAACCTCTCCGTCACCCTCACCTGGCGGCGCGAGGACCGGGCGCCGTCCGGGGACGCGCCACACGGGGTGCATACCGCCGACCGCCGGGAGCCGGACGATTCGAGCCGCTGATGTCGACCTCCGAGGGCCGGGCCGCCGGCCAGGGTGACCGCGCCCGCTACACCCAGCTTCTCGACCACGCCGGACGCACCACCGTCGCCCTGCGCGCCGCACCGGGCGGGCCCGCGGCCCGGCCGTGGGGCAGCGGGGTGCTGATCGCCCCGGGATGGGTGCTGACCTGCGCTCATGTGCTCGCGGCGAGCGATGGGCGGCGTCGCGACCTGGGCCCGGACGGGGTCTTCGGCGTCACCTTCGACGGCCGGGTGGTGCCCGCCCGGCTCGCCTACGACCTGAGCCGGCCCGACCCGGCCGCCGGGCCCGCCGCCGCCCGCGCCGACCTCGCCCTGGTCCAGCTGCTCGACCCGGAGACCGAGCACCCCTGCGCCTGGCTCAGCGATCAGCCGGCGACGCTCCTGGAGGACGCGTACATCTTCCGCGGGCACGACGCGTCGGGCGTAGTGGCCGAGGGGGACGGCGACGCGGGTACGGGCACGGGCCGCCGGGGGGAACGCGCCGTAGGTGACGCCGGTGGCGTCGGTGACCCCCAGGACGGGCGCCCCGGGCCCGAGCCGGGCGACGGGCGCGGCACCCGGGGGCGCACCTCGCACGGGGCGCCCGCCGGTCCGCGCGCCCCCGCACCCCCCGTCGACCCCTTCATCGCGGTCCGCTTCGGCGCCCGCGACGCCCGGGGCCTCCAGTTCGGCAGCGATGTCCGGGTCACCCCGGGGGCCTCCGGCGGACCGCTGCTCGACTGCGACCGCGGCGAGGTGGTCGGCATCGTCAAGGGCCGCCACCAACAGGACCACGTCGGGCTGGCGGTGCCGGTCACGGCGCTGCGCGGGCTGGGGCCGGAACACCTGGTCGCGGGCGCCGAGGGCCTGGGGCCCGACCCGTACCACGCGCTGATGAGCCTGCACGACCGCTGGCACTGGGCCGGTCAGGACCTCGGCCGGGCCGTCGGGCCCACCTGGTTCGACGCCCAGCACACGATCATGGCGGGCCGCGGCCGGCTGTGGGGCGTCCAGGAGCGGCTCCAGGCGCTGGACCTGCTCGCCCGGCTGCCCGCACCGCGCGATCCGCTGGTCGTGGAGGCCGCGGTCGGCGAGGTGCTGGAGCGCGGCGAGCGGCCCGGAGCCTGGCTGCTGCGTACCTGGCGGGACGGGCACGGCGCCCTCTACCAGGGCAGCGACCCGTACACGGAGCTGCGCGCCTTTGTGCACTATCTGCGGATCGTGGCCCAGCTGACCGCCGACGAGGTGCGCGACGCCCCGGGCGACGAGGCCGCCGCGGTCCGCGCCCAGGCCGCCAGGCTCGCGGAGTTCGTGCAGGCCAAAGCGGTGGTGCTCCAGCCGCAGGACCGCCGCAGGATAGGGCCGGTGCGCCGCCGGCCGCGCTCCGTGCTCGTCGAGTTCGAGCCGCTCTTCTACGACGAGGGCGGGGAGGAGCTGTTCAACTGGTCGGTCAGCGAGGGCTACGGCCAGGGGCAGTGGCTGCGGGTGGACGTCCAGGAGTCGGCCGGCGGGGTGCCGTTCGAGCAGGCGCGGGAGCAGGTGCTGCGGCGGCTCGGCGGGCGGCTGCTGCGGGCCGACGGGGACGCCGGGCCGAATGCCCGGGTACGCCTGGAGGTCGCCGTCCCCGAAGGCCACTGGGACACCGCGGCCGGCCAGTGGGAGGTGGCGGCCTCGACCCGGCGCACCGCCCGGCTGCGGCCGGTGGGCCCCGGGCGCGCGGTGATCCTGCGGGACCAGGGGCGGCGCGAACAGGTCGACCCGGCCTGGCTGCGCCGCTGGCAGGGCCTGGCCGCCGCCCGTGAGCTCCAGGCCCTGCGGATCCCGCCGCGGCCGGGCGCCGATGCCCGGTCCGGTTCCGCCGAGGCGATCTGGCGGCTGCTGGAGACGGCCGGTGAGGGCGTGCTGCCGGCGCTCTGCCACACCGTCGCCGACGGGTTCGGCCGGGACGCGGTCGGCGTCGCCCTGGACACCGGCTTCCCGGCCGGGCTGTGGCCGGCCCACGGGCACGGCGAGGAACGGGACTGCGACGCCGGGTGCGAGGAGTTCCACCGCGGGGTGCGGGAACTGCTCCAGGGGTCGGGCGGGGTGGCCCGGCTGCCCGAGCTGGTCCGGCAGTTGCGGGCCAAGGCCGCGGAGGCCGCGGAGGAGGGCACGCACTGGGCGCGCGATCTGGTGCTCCTCTACGACGACCCGGAGGACCCGATTCCGCCGCTCTTCACGGACCGCCCCCAGATGTCGCCGCACTGAGCGGTTCGGGGCGCCGCCCCCTGGTGCTCCGGGCGCCGCGTACGCCCCGTACACCTCGCACGCGCCCGGTGCCCGGCCGGGCGGCGTCCGCCCCTCCTGCGGCAAGTCACGCCCCGTACCTGGCACTTGAGCGCCCGCGATGCCCGCGCGGGAGACCGGAAACCGCCCCGTGCGCTTCCGTCCGGGTGGGTACTGTCATAGCGTCGTGGAAGACTTGTTCGTGAGGACGCGACTGCGTGACTGTGGGTGGCGGACGCGGGGGGAGGCCGAGCGGATGCCGAGATCTCCGGCGGTCCGCCATGACCATCGCTCCTGACCGAGGCCTGGCCGGCGACGAGGAGTTCCGACGTGAGCGACTGGCTCATCTACCGTGGCGCGGGGGCACCGCACGACGGAATTGAGCATCTTCCGCCGCCACCCCCCTGGCGCGATTTCGACGGCGGCCCCCTCGTGGCGCCGCCGGCCGCCCTCGACCCCTCCTCCGAGCGCAGGCTCGGTGTGCAGCACCGGGAGGCCAGCCACCACCGCCCCGGCGAGACCGAGCGCGAGCTGGTCAACGCCGCCCTGTATCTGCGCCGGCCGCTGCTGGTGACCGGCGCACCGGGCAGCGGCAAGAGCACCCTGGCCCATTCGGTGGCCTACGAGCTCGGGCTCGGCCGGGTGCTCGGCTGGCCGGTCGTCAGCCGCAGCACGCTCCGTGACGGTCTGTACGACTACGACGCCATCGGCCGCCTCCAGGATCTCCAGATCGCCCGTGCCGCCCCGGCCGCCGCGGAGGGCGCACCGGCGGCCCGCCCGGACCCCAGCGACGAACCCGGCGGCGGTATCGGCCGCTATATCCGCCTCGGCCCGCTGGGCACGGCCCTGTTGCCGGCCGCCCGGCCCCGGGTGCTGCTCGTCGACGAGCTCGACAAGAGCGATATCGATCTGCCCAATGACCTCCTCAATGTGCTGGAGGAAGGGGAGTTCCGGATTCCGGAGCTGGAGCGGCTGGCCGGATCCGCCCCCGAGGTGGAGGTGCTCAGCGACGACGGCACGCGGGTGACGGTGCGCGACGGCCGGGTGCGCTGCCGTGCCTTCCCCTTCATCGTCCTCACCAGCAACGGCGAACGGGACTTCCCCGCGCCGCTGTTGCGCCGCTGTATCCACCTCCACATCCCGGTGCCCGACAAGGAGCGGCTCGCCGCCATGGTGCGGGCGCATTTCGGCGAGGGGGCGGCGGAGCGCTACGAAGCGGTGATCGACCGCTTCCTGGACCGCGAGCCCGGCGATGTCCGCGCCGTCGACCAGCTCTTCAACGCCATCCACCTGACCCAGAGAGCGGGCTGGACGGACGAGGACGAGGAGGAGACGCGGCGGCGTCTGACGGCGGAGCTGATGCGGCCTCTTGACCGGACGAGGTGAGTCCGGTGCCCCCCGGGGAGCCCGGCCCGGGCCCCCTCGACGAACTCGTCGCCCGGCTGACCGCGGCGGGGCTGCCGGCCGACGCCCGCGGGATGGCCGATGCCCTCTGGCTCGCCCAGTGGATCACCCCGGGCCCCGCGCGGTCCGAGGGCGCCGCGGATGCCGGGCCCGCCCACGGGGACCCTCCGGACCGTACGGATTCAGCCACTTTCCGGGTGGGGCCCTCCGCATCCGCCGAGTCCGCGGGGACGGGTGGGACGGCACTGGCCAACGGGGCGGGGCCGGCGGACGGGGACCCCGCTGCGTCCGCGCTCCAAGAGGGCGCCCGACGCCGGGTCGCTGAGCTGCTGCCCACGCGTGACCCGGGGGAGCCGCCCGCGCGCTTCCCCGACCCGGACCGGCAGCGCCTCGGCGAGGTCGCGGTCCCGATCGCCTCCGCGTTCCCCGGCCTGCTGCCGCTCCAGCGCGCGCTGCGGCCCATTCAGCGCTACCGCCCGCCGGTCGCCCCGTTCCCCCGGAGGCTGGACGAGCCCGCCACCGCCGAGCTCTCCGCCCACGCCGAAATGATCATCCCGGTGCTGCGCGGGGTGCACCGCCGGGCGGCCGGCCTGCGGCTCCTGATGGACGGCTCGTCCTCGATGGCCGTCTGGGAGCAGATGCTGCACGACCTGCGCCAGGTCTGCGAGCGGGTGGGCGCCTTCCGCGATGTCACGGTGCACTACCTCCATCCGCACGGCCCGGACGTGGGGGTCGCGGCGGCCCCCGGCCCCGGCCGCCCGCTGCGCCCCGCCGACCAGCTGCACGACCCGACGGGCCATCACCTCACCCTCGTCGTCAGCGACTGCGCGGGCCCCCTCTGGCGGGACGGCCGGATGCAGCGGCTGCTCTACCGCTGGGCGGCCGACGCCCCGCTCGCCGTCGTCCAGCCGCTGCCGCAGCGGATGTGGGCGCGCACCCTGCTCCCCGCCGTCGCCGGCACCCTCGTCCGCCGCCAGGGCCCCTACCAGGCCCTCGGCTTCCGCCCGGCCCGGCGCCGCCGCCGTCCCGCCGGGCCTCCGGGCGCCGCCGAAGTGCCCCGCGAGCGCGCCATCCCGGTGCTGTCCGCCACCCCGTCCGCCCTCGGCTCCTGGGCCCGGCTGGCCGCCGCCGACGCCGGGCTCTCGCTGCGCGGCGCGGCCTCCGTCGTCCGGGCCGACCACGGCACCGAACACCCGGCCGGACCGCCGCCCGCCTCCGGGGCCGCCGGGCCGGCCCGTATGGTCCGCGAGTTCGACCAGCAGGCATCCCCGGCCGCCCGGCTGCTCGCCGTGCATCTGTCGGCCGTGCCGCTCGCGCTGCCCGTCATCCAGCTCGTCCAGCGCGCGATGCTGCCGCAGACCGGCCCGGCCGAGCTGGCCGAGGTGCTGCTCAGCGGACTGGTCACCCAACTCCCGCCGGACGAGCGGCCGTCGGGGGAGCAGGCCGGGGTGAGCGGCCCCTGGTACGACTTCGTGCCCGGTGTACGCGATGAACTCCTCGCCCGGCTCAGTGCGGGGGAGGCGGCCCTGGTGCTCAAGCACTGCTCGCTCTACGTCGAGCGCACCTTCGGCCGCAGCGCCCGCAACTTCCCGGCCGTCGCGGTCGCCATGCTTTCCGGCAGCGGCCGGGAGCCCGAGACCGGCCGGCGGGCCGTCCCCGAACCCTTCGCCCGGGTCTCGGAACGCGTGCTGCGCCGCTTCGAACCCGCGCTGCGCCCGCCCGCCCGGCGGCCGTACGCGACCGACGGACCCGCCGCGGAAGGCGCGGCCCTCCTGGAGCGCTACGAACAGGACCGCGCCGGCCGGGATCTGATCGAGGCGGTCCGGCTGCTGCGCGCCGCCACCGAACGCCTCCCGGTGGCCGGCACCGACCTGGCCCGCGCGCTGCTGCACGCCTGGGCGACCTGGCGCCAGCCGGACGCCCTGGAGGAGGCGGAGCACGCGGCCCGCGCCGCCGAACGCGCCACCGCGGGCGAGCCGGCCGCCGACGACCAGGAGGGCGCCACGGCCGGCCGGGAGGCCGAACGTACCCGGGCGCTGATCGTGCTCGGCCGGGTCGGCCACGCCCGCGCCCGGGAGCGCCGCACGGCCGGCACCCCCGCCGAGGAGCGCACCGCGCTCGCCGACGCCGCCCGTCATCTGCACGCCGCCTGCGGGCTGATGAGCCTGCTGGACCCCCGCGTCCTGGAGAGCATGGTGTTACGCACCGAGGTCCTGCGCCGCCTGGCCGCCCTGCCGCCCGTGCCGAGCACCGACGGAGCGACCGACCCCGACCCCCTCGACGAGGCGGAACGCTCCCTGACCACGCTCCTCGACCAGTGGCCCAGCGGAGAGCAGGTGCCCGGCGAGGTCTATGCCGCCCGCGGCGGCGTGCTGCTCGACCAGGCCCGGCGGGCCGCCCGCGGCGACACCGAAGGGCCGCGCCCCGCCGAGGCGCTCGCCGTCCGCGCCGCCGACGACCTCGACACCGCCGCGGTCCTGCTGCGCCGCCGCGGCGGCGCGGCCGACCGGCTGGTCTGCGAGACCCTGCTCGATCTCGCGGCGGCCCGCCAGCTCAACGGCGGCGCGGGCCTGCCGTCCGTGCTGCCCACCCTCGAACACGCCCGTGCGCTGGCCCATGAACTGGACGACCGGGCCCTGGAAGCGGACAGCCTGCGCCGTACGGCCGCCGCCCAGCGCGCGGTGCACACCCGCACCGGCGAGCTGACCGCGCTGGACGCCGCCATCGCCGCGCTGGCCGCCGCCCTCCGGCTGACCACCCCCGATTCGCCCGAGCACAGCGCGCTGCTCGCCGAGCGCGGCGCGGCACTGCTGCTGCGCGCCCGGCTGGAGCCGGCCGGGGAACCGGGCAAGCGGCTGGCCAACGAGGCGGTGCACGTCCTGCGCGAGGCGCTGGGCCGGGTCGCGCCGCAGGACCCCGACCTGGGCAACCACCGGCTGCTGTTCGGCCGCGCCCTGCGGCTGCGCTACGAACGCCAGCCCTCGCTCGCCGATCTGCACGAGGCCGACTGGATCCTGGAGCTGGCCGCCCGCGGCGCGGACGTACCGGACGCGGTGGCGGCCGAGGCCTGGCTCGAAGTGGGCGATGTGCAGCTGCTGCTGGACCGCCGCTTCGACTCCCGTGAGCGCCATGACCGGGCCGCCGCCTGCTACCGCCGGGCCGCCGCGGCCGCCCGGCGCGCCGACAGCGCCCTGCCGGCCGCCCGCGCCCACCACCGCCGCGGCGAGGTCCTGGAGGTCACCGCGGGACCCCGGCCCGCGCTGCACGCCTACCGCGAGAGCTGGGAGCAGTGGCAGCGGGCCGGCGAGGACACCGGCCCCGAGGCCCAGCGCACCCGCGCCCGTATGCGCGCCCTGGAATCCACCGCCTGACAGGTACTGGCACCCCGTCCGGCTGCCTGGCCGTCCGCACCGGAACGTGTTTCTGTGGACGGCAGTTCGGGAACACACCCGTCCAGCCGGCCAGAGGAGAGCAGCGTGGCGACTACCCCCCGCACCGAACCGGCTGTGGCCGCCCCGCCGGGGCCGTCGGCCGAGCGGCTGCCGGACTTTGCCGGGGTCGACGTGGGCGTTCTGGCGGCACGGACCGGCCATGCGGTGCTGGGCGAGGTGGCGGCGCTGCTGCTGCGCAACTGGCCGTCGGCGGAGGACGCCGTCGCCTATTACGAGGACGGTCCGGAGAAGGTCTTGCACTGAGGGTCGAGAACGGTTGTTTTTGGGCAAACGTGCAAGGAAACCGGCCAGTTGCCGGGGAAAATTGGTTCCTCGCCCGGGGGTGGAGCCATGTACCAGGCAACGGGCCGGAATGGACGGGCCCGTACCTCGACGCAGGCAGACGAGAGCAGGGGGCGACCCGTGGCGGGGGAGAAGACCGGCCCGACCGCTGTCGTGCCCTTCCGGCAGTTCGTGCTCAAGGTCCACAGCCGCTGCAACCTCGCCTGCACCTACTGCTACATCTACGCCGGGCCGGACCGCAGCTGGCGCGCCCGCCCGCCGACCGTCCCGGCCGCCACCATGCGCCAGACCGCCCTGCGGATCGCCGAACACGCCCGCACCCACCGGCTGCGCGAGGTCCGGATCGATCTGCACGGCGGCGAGCCGCTGCTCACCGGCCCCGGACCGCTGCTGGCCCAGGCCGCCGCGGTCCGCGCCGCGCTGCCCGCCGGCTGCACCGCCGAATTCGGGGTGCAGACCAACGGGACGCTGCTCACCCGGGACATGATCGACACCCTCGCCGCGGCCGGGTTCCGGCTCGGCCTCAGCCTCGACGGCGGCACCCCCGGCCTCAACCGCCGCCGTATCGACCACGCCGGGCGGCCCTCCTGGCCCGCGGCCTCCCGCGCCGTACGCCTGCTCCACGACCGGCCCGAGGTCTTCGCCGGCATCCTGTGCACCATCGACATCACCGCCGACCCCGCCGAGGTCTACGACTCACTGCGCGCCCTGGACCCCCCGATGGTCGACTTCCTCCTCCCGCACGCCAACTGGTCCAGCCCTCCCCCAGCTACCGCTGGGAGGGGCTCCCAGCCCGCCCCCCTCGGCCCGGCCGGCCGCACCCCGTACGGCGACTGGCTGTGCACCGTCTTCGACCTGTGGTGGGACGGCGGCCCCGGCCCCCGCGTACGGGTCTTCACCGAAATCCTCGGCCTCCTCCTGGGCCGCCCCAGCTCCAGCGAGGCGGTCGGGCTCTCCCCGGTCGTCGCCCTGGTCGTCGACACCGACGGCGCCATCGAACAGGTCGACTCGCTCAAATCCACCTACGAGGGCGCCGCCGCCACCGGCCTCGACGTCTTCCACCACACCTTCGACGACGCCCTGGCACACCCCGGGATGGCCGCCCGCCGCAGCGGCCGGGACGGCCTCTGCCCACAGTGCCGCGGCTGCGCCCTGGTGGAGGTGTGCGGCGGGGGCAACTACGCCCACCGCTACCGCGCGGACGCCGGCGGCTTCACCAACCCGTCCGTCTACTGCGCCGATCTGGAGCGCCTGATCCGGCACCTCGCGGCCCGCCTGGACGCCACGGTCGCCCTCAACTGACCTGCGGCCGAGATGACCTGACGCACTGTCGTCATATGGAGGGACACTTGGGCTATCGTGCCAAAAAGCCAGGGCGTGCCTGATGAGACAGCCTCTCCGCGCGCGCACCATCGCATCCCAGGGAGACGGTCGCATGGTCGATCAGGCCCACTTTTCCGGTCCCACCGGCTCCAACGAACACATCACCATCAGCTACGCGGGCTTCACCCGCCCCTGGGCCGCCTGGATCTCCCATCAGCTGGAGCAGCAGGGCCACGGCACGACCATGCTGCGCTGGGACCCGCAGGTGGACACCGCCCTGGCGGAGGAGCTGTCGGGGCTGCTGGCGGCCGAGGGCCGGCTGCTGATGGTGCTGGACGACTGGTACTTCCGGCTGGGCCCCAAGACGCAGGAGGAGTGGACGGCCGCGCTGCGCGAGGTGGTCCCCGCGCACGCCGACCGGTTCGCCGCGGTGAGCGTGGCCACCCAGAGCCTGCCCGCCACGGCATCCCTGCTGCGCCCCGCCGACCTGCGCGACCTGGATGCCCACGAGGCCAACCGCCGGGTACTGCAACGGCTCGGCATCGCGGCGCCGGGCCGGGCCGTGGACGAGGACGCGCCCGGCGCGCCCCGCTTCCCGAACAACCCGCCCGAGGTGTGGAACATCCCGCGCCGCAACAACCGCTTCACCGGCCGCGACCAGGTCCTCGAAGCGCTGCACGGCAAGCTGGCCGGCTCCGGCGCGGGCGCCGGCCCGCCCCTGGAGACCCGGATCGCGCTCTACGGCACCTCCGGCGTCGGCAAGAGCCAGATCGCCGCCGAATACGCCCACCGCTTCGGCAACGACTACGACGTGGTGTGGTGGATCAGCGCCACCAACCGCGGCGCCGCCCGCGAGCAGCTCGCCGAACTCGCCACCCGGCTCGGCCTGCCCGTGGGCCGTGAGCTGGGCGACCGCATCCGCGCCGTCCACGAAGCGCTCCGGGTCGGCCGCCCCTACCGCCGCTGGCTGCTGATCTTCGACAGCGCCGACGACATGGAGCAGATCGAGGACCTGGTGCCGGACGGCCGCGGCCATGTCCTGATCACCACCCTCACCCGCGACTGGTCCGGCTCCGGCAGCGCCCAGGAGATCGAGGTGCCGCCCTTCGACCGCGTCGAGAGCGTCGCCTATGCGCGCCGGCGCGCCCCACGGCTGACGCCGATGGAGGCCGATCTGCTCTCCGAGGCGGTCCAGGACCTGCCGCTGCTGCTCGCCCAGACCGCCGCCTGGCTCGACGCCAACCCGATGTCCCCCAAGGAGTACATCGAGCTGATCCGCCGCGGCGAGCCCAGCCTCGTCGGCATCCGGATCTCCTCCGACTACCCCATGGCCTTCCAGACCAGCTGGGCCATAACGCTCAACACGCTGCGCGAACGCAGCCCGGCCGCGGTCGAACTCCTCAAGCTGTTCGCGTTCTTCGCCCCGGATACCATCCCCGTCCCGATGCTCGCCCGGGCCCGCCGCGGTGACCTGCCCGAGCACCTCGCCGACCTGGCCGCCGAGCCGATCAGCTGGAACACCGCGCTGCGCCGGCTGACCGAGTCCACCGCCGTACGCCTGGACTACCAGGTCTCCCAGGACGCCGACCCGGCCGTGGAAACCGCGCTGATGCACCGGCTCTACCACCGGTTCCTGCGCAGCGACATGACCGAGGACGAGCGCGATCTGATGTCGGCGTGCGCCTGCCGGGTGCTGGTCACCGCCGACCCGCAGAACCCCGCCGACACCCGCTACTGGGAGCGCTACGCCGAACTCATCCCGCATCTGGAGCCGGCCGGCGTCCTCGACAGCCCCGAGCCCACCGTCCAGCAGCTGCTGCTGAACTGCGTGGAGTATCTGCGGGTCCGCGGCGAATACCGCATGGGCCTGCGGCTGTGCGAACAGTTCATGTCCCGCTGGCGCACCCGTCTCGCGGCCACCCAGCGCACCATGCTCGTCCTCACCCACCAGCACGCCAACATGCTGCGCCGGCTCGGCCGCTACCGCGAGGCCGAGGCGGTCGGCAGCGCCGTCGTCGACCAGCTCGCCGCCGAGCGGGACCCCTCCGACGCCGATCTGCTGCGGGCCCAGGACGGGCTGGCCGGCACGCTGATCGCGCTGGGCTCCTACGAGCAGGCCTACGACCTCTTCGACGCCGTCTGGCGGGCCTACACCGAGCTGCTCGGCCCGGAGGCGCCCCGTACCCTCTCCTCGCGGCACAACCTCGGCAGTGTCCTGGCGCTGCTCGGCCGGTACGAGGAAGCGCTGGTCACCCATCGCGAGGTGCTGTCCTTCCGGGAGCGCGAGCTGCGCGCCCGCCACCACCTCACGCTCAACGCGGGCACCGCCTACGCCCGCACCCTGCGCCTGCTCGGCCGCTACCGCGACGCCACCTCCAGCCAGGAGCTCAACGCCCGGCTGCATCTCCAGGTGATGGGCGCGCACACCCCGCAGACCCTGCGCGCCGAGCACAATCTCGCGCTGTGTCTGCGCCGCTCCGGCGAGGTCACCCGGGCTGCCGGCCTGCTGGCCGACCTCGTCGAGCGCTCCCGCCGGGTGCTGGGGCCCCGCCACCCCGAGACGCTGATGGTGCGCGCGGACCATGCCACCTTCCTGCGGGAGCACGGCGATCTCGGGCACGCCCGCGACCTCGCCGAGGAGGTCGCCGAGCGCTATCGCGCACTGGCCGGCGAGCGCCATCCGTACACCGTCGGCACCCTCGGGAACGTCGGGCTGGTCCGCGGCGAGTTCGGGGACCCGGCGGACGCGCTGGACCTCGCCGAACGCGCACTGAGCGGGATGGCCGAGGCCATGGGCCCCGGCCACCCCTGGACGCTGGGCTGTGCGCTGAACGCCGCCGCGGCCCGCAACCGGGTGGACGACGAGGAGGGCGCGGTGGAGCTGGGCCGCGACACCCTGGAGCGGGCCAAGGTGAGGCTGGGCGAGACCCATCCGCTGACCCTCTCCGCGAAGACGGCGCTGTCCGAGGACCTGCGGGCGCTCCGCCGGGGCCAGGAGGCGGCCAAGTTCGAACAGGAGGCGATCGGTCAGCTCGCCGAGACCCTGGGCGCCGAGCATCCGCACACCCTCTCCGCCCGGCGTCGCCGCCGCCCGTACTGGGACTTCGAACCGCAGCCCGTGTAGCGAGCCGCGCGGGCGCGCCACGCACGCGGAAGGGCCCGCCCCCACCGGGGACGGGCCCTTCCGCTGCTGCCTGCCGGTTCTCCGGCGGCCCGGGACACCTAGGCGTCGAAGGCCTCCGCGACCAGCTGTGCCTGCTCTGCCTGGTGGCGCTTGGCGGAGCCGACGGCCGGCGACGAGGAGTGCGGCCGGGAGATCCGGCGCAGTCGCTCACCGTGCGGGACATCGGCGCCGACGGCCAGGTCGAGGTGGTCGATCAGGTTGAGGCCGAGGAACGGCCAGGCACCCTGGTTCGCCGGTTCTTCCTGGGTCCACAGGTACTTCTCGGCGTTCGGGAACTTGGAGATCTCCGCCTGGAGCTCCTTGCCGGGAAGCGGGTAGAGCCGCTCGATACGGATGATCGCGGTGTCGTGCGCACCGCGCTTCTCCCGCTCGGCCTCCAGGTCGTAGTAGACCTTGCCGGAGCAGAAGATGACCTTGCGGACATCCTCGGGCTTGACCGTGGAGTCGCCGATGACGGGGCGGAAGCCGCCCGTCGTGAACTCATCCGTCCGCGACGCCGCCGCCTTCAGACGCAGCATCGACTTCGGGGTGAAGACGACCAGCGGCTTGTGGTGCGGGTTGTGGACCTGCCAGCGCAGCAGGTGGAAGTAGTTCGACGGCAGGGTCGGCATGGCGACCGTCATGTTGTTCTGCGCGCACAGCTGGAGGAACCGCTCGATACGGGCCGAGGAGTGGTCCGGGCCCTGGCCCTCGTAGCCGTGCGGCAGCAGCAGGGTGACGCCGGACGTCTGGCCCCACTTCTGCTCCGCCGAGGAGATGAACTCGTCGACGACCGTCTGGGCGCCGTTGACGAAGTCACCGAACTGCGCCTCCCACATGACCAGCGCCTCCGGGCGGGCCAGGGAGTAGCCGTACTCGAAGCCCATCGCCGCGTACTCGCTGAGCAGCGAGTCGTAGACGTTGAAGCGGGCCTGGTCCTCGGAGAGGTAGAGCAGCGGCGTGTAGTCGTCGCCGGTCTCCCGGTCGATGAGCACCGCGTGCCGCTGGCCGAAGGTGCCACGGCGGGAGTCCTGGCCGGCGAGCCGGACCGGGGTGCCCTCCATCAGCAGCGAGCCGACGGCCAGGGTCTCGCCCATGCCCCAGTCGATGGTGTTGTCCTCGACCTGGGCCGCGCGGCGCTGGAGCTGGGGCAGCAGACGCGGGTGGACGGTGACCCGCTCGGGGATGTTGACCTGCGACTCGGCGATCCGCTTGACGACCTCCTGGGAGATCGCGGTGTCGACGTAGACCGGGAACTCGGCCTTCGGCTGCGGCACCTCGGGGGCGGCCGGAGCCGTCGTGGCGTCGCGGACCTCGGTGAAGACCTTCTCCAGCTGGCCCTGGAAGTCCTGGAGCGCCTGCTCGGCCTCTTCCAGCGTGATGTCGCCGCGACCGATGAGGGACTCGGTGTAGAGCTTGCGCACCGAGCGCTTCTTGTCGATCAGGTCGTACATCAGCGGCTGGGTGAAGGCCGGGTTGTCCGACTCGTTGTGACCGCGGCGGCGGTAGCAGATCAGGTCGATGACGACGTCCTTGTTGAACGCCTGGCGGAACTCGAAGGCCAGACGGGCAACGCGGACGACGGCCTCGGGGTCGTCGCCGTTCACATGGAAGATCGGCGCCTCGATCATGCGGGCCACGTCGGTGGCGTACATGGACGAACGCGACGACTCCGGGGCGGCGGTGAAGCCGACCTGGTTGTTGATGACCACGTGCACCGTGCCGCCGGTGCGGTAGCCGCGCAGCTGGGACATGTTCAGCGTCTCCGCGACCACGCCCTGGCCGGCGAACGCCGCGTCACCGTGCAGCTGGATCGGCAGGACCGTGAAGTCCGTGCCGCCCTTGTTGATGAGGTCCTGCTTGGCGCGCGCGATGCCCTCGACGATCGGGTCGACGGCCTCCAGGTGGGAGGGGTTCGCGGCCAGCGAGACCTTGATCTGCTCGCCGTCCAGACCGGTGAAGACGCCCTCCTGGCCCAGGTGGTACTTCACGTCGCCGGAGCCGTGCATCGACTTCGGGTCGAGGTTGCCCTCGAACTCGCGGAAGATCTGCGCGTACGACTTGCCGACGATGTTCGCCAGGACGTTCAGGCGGCCGCGGTGGGCCATGCCGATGACGACCTCGTCGAGGCGCGACTCGGCCGCGGAGTCGATGACCGCGTCCAGCAGCGGGATGACGGACTCGCCGCCCTCCAGCGAGAAGCGCTTCTGGCCGACGTACTTCGTCTGGAGGAAGGTCTCGAACGCCTCGGCGGAGTTCAGCCGGCGCAGGATGCGCAGCTGCTCCTCGCGCTCGGGCGACTTGTGCGAGCGCTCGACCCGGTCCTGGATCCACTTGCGCTGCTTGGGGTCCTGGATGTGCATGAACTCGATGCCGGTGGTGCGGCAGTACGAGTCACGCAGCACGCCCAGGATGTCGCGCAGCTTCATCATGGACTTGCCGGAGAAGCCGCCGACCGCGAACTCGCGCTCCAGGTCCCACAGGGTGAGCCCGTGCTCGGTGATGTCGAGGTCGGGGTGCTTGCGCTGGTGGTACTCCAGCGGGTCGGTGTCGGCCATGACGTGGCCGCGGACCCGGTAGGAGTGGATCAGCTCGAAGACCCGCGCGGCCTTGGTGACATCGTCGTCGTGCGAGGCGTCGATGTCCTTGAGCCAGCGGACCGGCTCGTAGGGGATCCGCAGCGACTTGAAGATGTCGTCGAAGAAGTCGTTCTCGCCGAGCAGCAGCTGGCTCATGATCCGCAGGAATTCGCCGGAGGCGGCGCCCTGGATCACCCGGTGGTCATAGGTGCTGGTCAGCGTCATGACCTTGGCGACACCCAGCTTGTTCAGGGCGTCCTGGGAGGTGCCCTGGAACTCCGCGGGGTAGTCCATCGAGCCGACGCCCATGATCATGGACTGGCCGGGCATCAGGCGGGGCACGGAGTGCACGGTGCCGATGCCGCCCGGGTTCGTCAGCGACGCGGTGACCCCGGTGAAGTCGTCCATCGTCAGCTTGTTGTCGCGGGCCCGGCGGACGATGTCCTCGTAGGCCTGCCAGAACTCGAAGAAGGTCAGCGTCTCGGCCTTCTTGATGGCGGCGACGACGAGCTGGCGGTCGCCGTTCGGCTTCACCAGGTCGATGGCCAGACCGAGGTTGATGTGCTCGGGCTTGACCAGCGTCGGCTTGCCGTCCTTCTCCGCGAAGGAGTAGTTCATCGACGGCATGGCCTTGAGGGCCTGCACCATCGCGTACCCGATGAGGTGGGTGAAGGAGACCTTCCCGCCACGGGCGCGCTTGAGGTGGTTGTTGATCACGATGCGGTTGTCGAAGAGCAGCTTCACCGGGACCGCGCGGACGGACGTGGCCGTCGGCAGCTCCAGGGAGGCGTTCATGTTCTTCGCAACGGCGGCCGAGGGGCCGCGCAGGGTGACGAACTCGGGACCGGCCGGAGCCTCGCCCTCCTCGGCGGCCGGCTTCGCGGCGGGCTTGGCCGGAGCCGCCTTCGCGGGCTCGGCCTTCGCCGGAGCGGCCTTCGCCGGTGCCGGAGCGCTCGCGGCGGGCTTCGCCGGGGTGGCCGGCGCGGCGGAGGCCGGCTTCGGCTCGGCCGCGGGCGACTGCGCCGGGGCGGCCGCGGAGGACTGCGCGGCGTCAGCCGCTCCAGTGGAGCCGGTGCTCGCACCGGGAGAGCCCTCCGCCGGCTGGCTCGGCGCGGTGGCGCCGCCCGGCTTGTAGTCAGCGAAGAAGTCCCACCAGGCTCGGTCTACCGAGTTCGGGTCCTGGAGGTACTGCTGGTAGATCTCGTCGACGAGCCACTCATTGGGACCGAACGCAGCAGCAGGGTTCTTACCCTGCCCCTCTGGGTCGGTCGAGATGCTCGAGCTGTTGGGGGACTGTAGCGACACGGCGGCAACCGCCCTCTTCCGCTTCCTAAGGTGGTGGACAGCGGGAATAAAGGCTACGCCTGTTGTGACCCTTGGTGCAGGCCGGGAGGGGCACTCGTCGCGTACGTCACATTCCCGGTCGGGTTTCAGGGCATGACTTGGCGGGAAACACACGAAGTTTGCCTCTGAGCGGGCGAGGAGTGATCGCCACCACACCCGGAGGATGTGCTTCCACCACCGACCCTACGTCAGCGGCCGTCAGCTTCGAGCTGACTCCAGCCCCGGAAGAGTGACCCGGATCCGGCAACCGCGGGACGATTCCGCGACACCGATGCGCCCGCCGTGCAGATCCACCGCCCAGCGCGCGATGGCCAGGCCCAGGCCCGTACCGCCGTCGCTGCCGGGGCCCGAGGGGGCCGGGCCGCCGCGGTTGAACCGCTCGAAGACCCGGTAGCGCTCCGCCTCGGGGATGCCGGGGCCCTCGTCCTGCACCTCCAGCACCAGGCTCTGCGGCCCCTCGCCCCGCCGTGCGTGCACCGTGACCCGGCCGTGCCGGGGGCTGTGCTTGATCGCGTTGTCGATGAGATTGGCCACGACCTGGTGCAGCCGCTCGGCGTCCGCGTGCGCGGTCAGCTCCGGCGGCGAGACATCGAGATGCAGATGGACGTCCGTACGGGTGTGGGTACCGGAGCCGGCCACCCCGGCGAGGGTGGCGGCGCCCCGGCTCATGTTGGCCTCCTTGAGCACCCCGGACAGATACGGCCAGACCTCGAAGCGGCGGGAGTGCAGCGGCACCACCCCGTTGTCCAGCCGGGACAGGTCCAAAAGGTGCTCGACCAGCCGGCCCAGCCGCTCGGTCTGCTGCAGTGCCGTACGCATCGTCTCCGGGTCCGGCTCGCAGACGCCGTCGACGACGTTCTCCAGGACGGCCCGGAGCGCGGCGATGGGGGTGCGCAGCTCGTGCGAGACATTGGCGACCAGCTCCTTGCGGTGGGTGTCCACCGCTTCCAGGTCGGCCGCCATCCGGTTGAAGGCGTTCGCCAGGTCCCCGAACTCGTCGCGGCGCTCCGAGCGGACCCGGCGGCTGTAGTTACCGTGCGCCATCGACCGGGTGACATCCGTCATCTCGTCGAGCGGAGCGGTCAGGCTGTTGGCCACGAACTGGGTGATCAGCAGCGAGGCGATGATCGAGAAGATCGTGATCACCCGCAGCTCGGTCGCCGAGTGCATCGCGACGAACACCAGCAGGGTGGTGATGATCACCGAGACGCTGACCAGCGCCCCGAGAGCGGCCTTGACGGAGCGGTACGGGTCCAGCGGGCGCAGCCCCTCCCAGACCCGCTGCCACAGCTCGGTCAGGCGAGTGCGTGGCGACCGCGTCATGCGGCGGGGGTCTCCAGGGCGTAGCCGACGCCGTGGACCGTGCGGATCCGCTCGGCGCCGATCTTGCGGCGCAGCGCCTTGATGTGGCTGTCGACCGTACGGGTCCCGGAGGCGTCGGCCCAGTCCCACACCTCGGCCAGCAGCTGCTCACGGGAGAGCACCGCGCGCGGGGTGTTCGCCAGGCAGACCAGCAGATCGAACTCGGTGGGCGTCAGATGGACGTCCGCGCCGCGCACCCGCACCCGGCGCTGGGCGTGGTCGATCTCCAGCTCGCCGAGGCGCAGGATGCCGCTGCGGGGGGTGTGCGCGGCCAGTGCGGCGCGCTCGACCCGGCGCAGCAGGACATGCACCCGGGCGGCCAGCTCCCGCATCGAGAACGGCTTGGTCATGTAGTCGTCGGCGCCGACGCCGAGGCCCACCAGCATGTCGGTCTCGTCGTCCCGGGCGGTGAGCATCATCACCGGCACCGGACGCTGGGCCTGGACCCGGCGGCACACCTCCAGGCCGTCGAAGCCCGGCAGCATCACATCGAGGACCAGCAGATCGGGCTGCCAGGCCTCGGCGGTGTCCACGGCGGCCGGGCCGTCGGTGGCCGTCTGCACCTGGAAGCCCTCGGCGCGCAGCCGGGCCGCGATGGCCTCGACGATCGTGGGGTCGTCCTCCACGACCAGCACCCGGCGCTGGGCACCCGGCGTGGCCGCGGCGGCGCCGCCCTGCGTTGTCTGAGTCTGGTCCATCGCCCGCCCCTGCATGTCCCTGCGTGGTCGCGTCTTGCTGGGCAGCAGCGTACGGGCATGGTGTGACTGTCGGCTACGCGCCCTTGCGCGCGAGATGGACCGCGTCGGGGACGCCTCGGACAACGGGGATCTCTTCCGTATGTACCCCGCTGAAACCGGCATTTCGCAGTGCGTCCTCGAAGGCCGGCGAGGGTTGCGCGGACCAGACGGCGAGCACTCCGCCGGGGGTCAGACGGTCCCGGCAGGCGGCGAGCCCGTCGGGGGAGTAGAGGCTGTCGTTGTCCTCGGTGACGGTCCAGTCGGGGCCGTTGTCGATGTCCAGGCACAGCGCGTCGTAGGTGTCCTGATCTGCTTCCGTACGCAGATGGGCGACGAGGTCGGTGTGCCGGATCTCGCTGCGCGGATCGGCCAGCGCGGCCGCCGAGACGGCCGACAGCGGGCCCGTGCGGTGCCAGTCGATGACCGCCTCCTCGCGCTCGACGACGACGATCCGGCCCCAGCGCGGCTGCCGGGCGGCGCGGGCCAGGGAGAAGCCGACGCCGAGGCCGCCGATCAGGATGGAGGGGTGGGCGCGGGCGGCCGGCAGCGCGTCCAGCGCGGCATCGATCAGCAGCCGCTCGGACCGGCCGTCGGAGGTGTCCATCAGGAAGCAGCCGTTGGCGATGATCTCGTAGATCACCGGCGGCGCGGGAGTGCCGGCGCCGTCGGTCCCGGGCGTCGCGGCGGGCCCGCCCCGCTGCCGCAGCACCACCTCGCCGGACGGGCCCTGGCGGCGGTCGAGCGTGCGCGGGGCCTCGGGGGCGCCGGTCGTTGCCTGCGGCGGTGTCACGGGAGCCATGGCGCCATCGTGACCAATACGGGGTACGCCGGTCCAACGCTTTGGGGGCGCGTCCCCCGTCGTCTGCCCGGACGCGAAGCACCCGCCGGAGGTTGCCTCATGTGATGGATCTCACTCTCACAGGTTCTTCATGGGTTGAGCGTGCAGGGTGGTCCGGGACGTAGGACAGGGCAGAGATTCACGGCCGAGGGGGCACGGGCGTGGCTCACCGGATGCGCCAGGACGGAAGGGGCCTCGGACTGTGAGCTGGCTGGGAACCGCCGAGAGGATACGGACCGGTCGCGGGCCGGCTGCCGACGCGGCGCCGGACACCGGCCCGGCCGGTGTGCCGGGTCTGCTGCCCGGCATCCCCCGGCAGCCCGGGGGCGGGGAGACCGTGGCCCGCGCCGCCGCCGAGGCGGGGCCGAACGCCCTTGGCGCGGCCGCGCGTTGGCGGCCCTGGCGGCTGCTGCCCACCCCCG
Source organism: Streptomyces sp. bgisy130 (assembly GCF_057708345.1). Lineage (NCBI taxonomy): Bacteria > Bacillati > Actinomycetota > Actinomycetes > Kitasatosporales > Streptomycetaceae > Streptomyces > Streptomyces sp. bgisy130. The sequence goes on along the minus strand of NZ_JBYISA010000039.1, from coordinate 41,342 downwards.
TCGGCACCCCCTTCACCTTCGGCTACGCCGTGCTCCTCGTGGCCACCTCGCTGTTCGCCGAGCACGCCGACCCGGGGCTGGTCTCCGACCTGCTGCGCGGCTCCAGCACCGATGTCGCCCATCTCGCCCAGGCCCCGCTGGTGGTGCTGATCGCCAGCGCCCTGTGGATCGCCGGCGGGATGACCTCCGGGTACGCCCTCGCCTTCGTCTTCGTGCTGACGGCGCTGGAGCGGCGGATCGGCGCCCGGGCCGCCGTCGCGGTCTTCTTCGGCGGCCATGTGCTCGCCACCCTCGCCACCGAACTCCCCGTCGCCTTCTCGGTCGCCGCCGGCGGGCTGCCGGAGAGCTCGCTGCACCGCCTCGACTACGGCATCAGCTTCGGCGTGATGACCTGCACCGGAGCCCTCGCCGGGCTGCTGCCCGCCTGGCCGGGCCGGCTGCTGGTGGCCGGCGTCGGCTATCTGGCGCTGACGGATCTGTTCGCCTACGCCGACCCGCTCTCCGACTGGGGGCATCTGCTCTCGCTCACCCTGGGGGTGGCGAGCTGGCCGCTGCTGCGCCGCTGGCGCACCCGTCGCGCCGCGCCCGCACCGCTCCTCGGCGACCTGGGCCATCCCGCCCTGCGGGGCGCGCGGATGTACTGAGCGTTCCCGCGGCGCGGCCGGTCCGGGGGGACCGGCCCTACGGTCGCGCCGTCGCCCGGTAGGTGTGGGTGATGGCGTAGGCGCAGCCGCCCAGGAGCGCCACACCGGAGAGCACACCGCTGACGAACGGCACCCACGCCACGGCGGAGGTGGCCGCCATGCCCAGGCCGATCGCGCCGAGCGCGGTCAGTGCGGCCCCGGGGACGGCGATGCTGCGCCGCTTCCAGACCGCCGTCAGGGCGATGAAGTGCAGGCCGACGATCAGCGCGATCCAGGCCACCGCGGTCTGTTCGGGCGCGCCCGCCGCCCGCAGCGCGAGATTGCCGCCGACCAGCAGCACCGCCTCGGCCCCCACGACGAACGCGAACTTCCCCCGGAACCAGTCCGCCTGAGGGGCCTCGGGGTCGTCCGCCGCGGGCTGCCCGCGGCGCCCCGCCCGCAGCGCGAGCGTGAGCAGCCCGGCGAAGGTGAGCACCGCGAGCACCCGGAGGGCGATCCCGATCGCCGGATTCAGCGGGTCGTGCGCGTTGGCGACCACGAAGACCGTCCCGAAGAGTGCGCCGATGAAGACTCCGGACATCCGCTGCAACATGCCGTGAAGGTAGCAGTCATGACGGTGTGTGAGGTGGTGTGAGCGGCCCTCCGCACGGCGGTGCCGGACCGGGCGGCGCCAGGGCGTGTCTTCAGGCCCTAGCCGAGCCAGTGGAGCATGCCGTCCCCCTCGTCCGCCGCCGCGCGGAAGAACGGCCGCAACTGCTCGTAGTGCTCGCAGACATAGTCCAGCGGCTCGCCGCGCTCCCAGACGATCGACGGATAGATCCGCGCCGCGGCCAGGTCCGCCGGGCCGGCACCGGCCGTCAGACGCGCGGCGGGTATCTCCGCGAGGGCCTCGGCGCCGGCCCGCACCTGCGCGGGGGTGAGGTAGCGGGGCGGACCGTAGCCCCAGTCGTCGGCATCCGGAATGGCCTGTTCGCCATGGACGAGGTCCACGGGGACGGCCGCGCGGCGCAGCAGGAAGGCGAGGGCGTCCCAGGTCTTGTCGATGTCCAGGCAGCGCGCCGACGCGGGCTCCGGGCAACGGGCGGCTTCCGCTTCCATCCGCCCCTGGACCAGCTTCAGCGCCCACTCGGGATCGCCCAGGGCGCGGTCGAGTTCGGCAGGAGTGACACGTGCGTACTCTCCGATCATGCTCATGGACCCGACGTTAGGGCCGGCCACTGACAACGCCCGGTGCGCGGCGGGGCGGTGGCCGGCCGCCACGAGCGGAACCGGCCGGGCACGGCGGTCCTCCGGCGCCTGGAAGAATGGCGGCCCCTTCCCGGCACCCCTCGTGCCGTGCCCGCCGACGCAGGAGTGCACCCACCTTGTCCTCAGAGCGCGAGCCCTCGACTCCGGACGTCACCGACCTCGGCCTGACGTCCGACTGCGGCAGCTGCTTCGGGCTGTGCTGTGTCGCGCTGCCGTTCGCGGCCTCGGCGGACTTCGCCATCGACAAGGACGCCGGCCGGCCCTGCCCGAACCTTCAGCAGGACTTCCGCTGCGGCATCCACCGCGAGCTGCGCCCGCGCGGCTTCACCGGCTGCACCGTCTTCGACTGCTTCGGCGCCGGGCAGAAGGTCTCCCAGGTCACCTTCGGCGGACAGGACTGGCGGCGGGCCCCGGGGACCGCCCGGCAGATGTTCGATGTCTTCCCCGTCATGCGGCAGCTGCACGAACTCCTCTGGTACCTGGCCGAGGCGCTGACCCGGCCGGCGGCCCGCCCGGTGCACGCCGAGCTGCGCGCCGCCCTGAAGAAGACCGAGCGCCTCACCCGGGGCAGCGCCGAGGAGCTGAGGGAGCTGGATGTGGCGGCCCACCGGGGCGAGGTCAACGCCCTGCTGCTGCGCACCAGCGAACTCGTCCGGGACCGGGTCCCCGGCCGTAAGAAGGAGCGCCGGGGCGCCGACCTCATGGGGGCTCGCCTCAAGGGCGCCAACCTCCGGGGCGCCAACCTCCGTGGGGCCTACCTGATCGCCGCCGACCTCACGGGCGCCGATCTGCGCACGGCGGACCTGATCGGCGCCGATCTCCGCGCCGCCGACCTCGCCGGCGCCGATCTCACCGGCGCGCTCTTCCTCACCCAGTCGCAGCTGAACGCGGCCAAGGGCGATGCCACGACCGAGCTGCCGCAGACCCTGAGCCGGCCCGCCCACTGGTAGCGCGGCCCCGGGGACCACTGCCCCGCGACCCGGCCGGCCGCGCCCGGCCGAACCCGCCGTTGATCCACCGGAGCCCGGCCCTGCCCGCCCGACCGCCGAGGGCCCGGCCCGCCGAAACGGCAACTCCCCTGATCGCTCACAGCGAACGCCCCTGCGGGAACATCTCCCACCCCGGCCGCATTGAGTGAGTACAGCTCAACTTGCTTGCCGAAGGGGAGATCATGGCTTCGACGTCCACATCGCTCACTCTGCCCGTGCTGCCCCTCGATGACGAGGTCGTGCTCCCCGGCATGGTGGTGCCCCTGGACCTGTCCGACGCGGAGGTGCGGGCAGCGGTGGAGGCCGCTCAGGCGGCCGCCTCCTCGGGGAACAAACCGCGGGTGCTGCTTGTGCCCCGCATCGACGGGGAATACGCCGCGCTCGGCACGCTCGGGCGGATCGAGCAGGTCGGGCGGCTGTCCGACGGCGATCCCGGCGCGCTGATCCGGGGCCTGGGCCGGGTGCGGATCGGTTCCGGCACCACCGGGCCCGGGGCCGCGCTCTGGGTGGAGGGCACCACCGTCGAGGAGAAGGTGCCCGATCCGCTGCCCGGCGCGGTGGCCGAACTCGTCACGGAGTACAAGGCGCTGGCCACCAGCTGGCTGCGCAAGCGCGGCGCCTGGCAGGTCGTCGACCGGGTCCAGCAGATCGAGGACGTGCCGACGCTCGCCGACAACTCCGGCTACTCGCCGTTCCTGACCATCGAACAGAAGGTCCAGCTGCTGGAGACCGCCGACCCGGTCGCGCGGCTGAAGTACGCCACCGAGGTGCTGCGGGAACACCTCGCCGAGCAGGATGTCGCCGAGTCCATCGCCAAGGACGTCCAGGAAGGCGTCGACAAGCAGCAGCGGGAGTTCCTGCTGCGGCGGCAGCTGGAGGCGGTCCGCAAGGAGCTCGCCGAGCTCAACGGCGATCCGGAGGACGAGGGTGACGACTACCGCGCCCGCGTCGAGGCCGCCGATCTGCCCGAGGATGTCCGCAAGGCCGCCCTCAAGGAGGTCGACAAGCTGGAGCGGTCCAGCGACCAGAGCCCCGAGGGCTCGTGGATCCGCACCTGGCTGGACACCGTCCTCGAACTCCCGTGGAACGAACGGACCGAGGACGCCTACGACATCGCCGGCGCCAAGGAGATCCTGGACGCCGACCACTCCGGCCTGGAGGACGTCAAGGAGCGGATCACCGAATACCTGGCCGTCCGCAAGCGGCGGACGGAGCGGGGCCTCGGCCTGGTGGGCGGGCCCTCGAAGGGGGCAGCGGGCAAGGACGGTGGCGGGCGGCGGGCCGGCGGAGCCGTGCTGGCGCTGGTCGGCCCGCCCGGTGTCGGCAAGACCTCGCTCGGGGAATCCGTCGCACGGGCCATGGGCCGGAAGTTCGTCCGGGTCGCGCTGGGCGGCGTCCGGGACGAGGCGGAGATCCGCGGCCACCGCCGGACCTATGTCGGCGCACTGCCCGGCCGCATCGTCCGGGCCGTCAAGGAGGCCGGTTCCATGAACCCGGTCGTCCTCCTCGACGAGATCGACAAGGTGGGTTCCGACTTCCGGGGCGACCCGGCCGCCGCCCTCCTGGAGGTCCTGGACCCGGCGCAGAACCACACCTTCCGCGATCACTACCTGGAGGTCGAACTCGACCTCAGCGATGTGGTCTTCCTGGCCACCGCCAATGTCCTCGAAGCCATCCCCGAGCCGCTGCTCGACCGCATGGAGCTGGTCCGGCTGGACGGCTACACGGAGGACGAGAAGGTCGTCATCGCCCGGGACCATCTGCTGCCGCGCCAGCTGGAGCGGGCCGGTATGGAGCCCGGCGAGGTGACTCTGGAAGACGGGGCGCTGCGCAAGCTGGCGGGCGAATACACCCGCGAGGCGGGCGTACGGAATCTGGAGCGCGCGGTCGCCAGGCTGCTGCGCAAGGTCGCCGCCCAGCACGAACTGGGGGAGCGGGAGCTGCCGTTCACGGTCGGCGTGGACCAGCTGCGCCCGCTGATCGGGCGGCCGCACCACACCCCCGAGTCGGCCCAGGACCCGGCCGAGCGGCGCACCGCGGTGCCCGGCGTGGTCACCGGCCTCGCGGTCACCGGCGCCGGCGGCGATGTGCTCTATGTGGAGGCCTCGCTCGCCGATCCGGAGACTGGGGCGTCCGGGCTCCAGCTGACCGGCCAGCTCGGCGACGTGATGAAGGAGTCCGCGCATATCGCGCTGTCGTTCCTGCGCTCCCACGGCGCGGAACTGGAGCTCCCGGTCGCCGACCTGAAGGAGCGCGGGGTGCATCTGCACGTACCGGCGGGCGCCGTTCCCAAGGACGGGCCGAGCGCGGGCGTGACGATGACGACGGCGCTGGCCTCGCTGCTGTCGGGCCGGCAGGTCCGGCCGGATGTGGCGATGACCGGCGAGGTCTCGCTGACCGGGCGGGTGCTGCCGATCGGCGGCGTCAAGCAGAAGCTGCTGGCGGCGCACCGGGCCGGCATCGGCACCGTCATCATCCCCCAGCGCAACGAACCGGACCTGGACGACGTACCGGCCGAGACCCTCGCAGCCCTGGACGTCCACCCGGTCGCCGATGTCCGCCAGGTGCTGGAGCTGGCACTGACACCGGCGTCGAACGGGGCCGCACCGGAGGTGGAGCGTCTTAGCGCCTGAACCGGCGTCGCTCTCGCGGAGGTGGCTGGGCGCCGTGGGGGGTTCTCAATTGATGGTTGCGGTAGGGGGAGCGGCCCGTGCTCACGTACGCGAGCACGGGCCGCTCCCCGATGGAACCTGCTCAGCCGTTCGCCAGTGCGCGGAGGCGGTCCAGCGCGCCGTTGAAGCGGTTGTGGTCACCGACGGTCGGGCCGGACGAGGTGTACTGCCAGATGGTGTGGAAGCCCCAGCCGGCCGGGAGTTCACCGGCCGAGGAGCCGTAGCGCGGGATCCACAGGGGGTTGACGGCGCCGAAGGCGGCGGAGTTGCCGGTGCACTGTTTCCACCAGCTGGTGGAGGTGTAGAGGACGGCGTCCCGGCCGGTGCGCGCCTTGTAGGTGGCGAACCAGTCCTTCATCCAGTTGACCAGCCCGGCCGCGCTCAGCCCGTAGCAGGTCGCGCCGTAGGGGTTGTACTCCATGTCGAGCGCGCCGGGCAGCGTCCTGCCGTCCTTGGACCAGCCGCCGCCGTGGTCGGCGAAGTACCTGGCCTGGGCGGCGCCGCTGGAGGTGTTGGGGGTGGCGAAGTGGTAGGCGCCGCGGATCATCCCGGTGTTGTAGGAGCCGTTGTACTGCTGCGCGAAGTACGGGTTGGTGTAGCTGGTGGACTCCGTCGCCTTCACATAGGCGAAGCGGACACCGCTGTTCCAGAGGGTCGACCAGGCGACATTGCCGTTGTGGCTGCTGACGTCCACCCCTTCGACGGAAGCGAGGGAGGCGGCCGGCGGCGCCCCGCCGGCCGCCGTGCCCTCGTGCCGGGCGATCTGGGAACCGGCCCAGTCCTGCCCGGGGTGGGTGGGTTCCGGTGCGCGCTGCGCGGCCGCGGCGCCGGCGGTGCCGGGCAGTCCGAGGAGGAGGGAGACGAGGGTGAGCAGGATCCCGGCCACGGTCGCGAGGGAGCGTGCGGGGCGGTGGGGGGAGCCGGATCTGAGCACGGACATACGTGCCTCCGAAGATCTCGGTGGATGACCTGAGGGGGGAGGTGCTGACGGCATGGCGCAGGCGTGCTGACACGGATGTGCGAGGTGCATGACGCCGCGGCGGGATACCCGGGCCGCTTGGTATGGCCATGCCAGAAATGACGATACGCGCGTAGACCCAGGTGGCAAAAGAGGGGCCGTGGGCTGCCGTTGGTCTAATCCTGCGAAATACTGGCCGAGCTGCGGCTTCGACCGCCGCCGGCAGAAACTTTCAGGTGAGGAAACGCGGGAATGGGCGCTGACGTGCACAACACCGGAGCCGAGGGAACGACGGCGGATGGTGAGCCGACTGGTGTGGACCACGTATTTCTCGCCCTGGAACGGGAATTGGCGGTATTTCTCCGCCGCGCCCGGGCCTCTTCCGGCGAACTGGCACGAGAGGTGCATCCCGACCTGGAGCCCGCCGCGTATGGCCTCCTCGTACGGCTGGCGGACGCCGGCGCCCAGCGCGCCACCGACCTCGCCGGCTACTTCGGGGTCGGCAAGGCCACGATGAGCCGCCAGCTGCACGCCCTGGAGAAGCTCGGACTCGTCGCCCGCGAACCGGACCCCGCGGACGGCCGCGCGGTCCTGGTGCGCCTCACCGACGAGGGCCGCGAACGCTTCACCCGCGTCCGCACCGGCCGCCGCGCCCGGTACGCCCGCCGCCTGGCCTCCTGGGACCGCGGCGAGGTCGCCGAACTCGCCCGTCTGCTGCACCGGCTGAACGCGGAGAAGGAGAGCGACGAGGTGTAGGGCGACGAGGTGTAGGGCGACGAGGTGTAGGGCGCGGCGCGCCGGGAGGCCGTGCCCACGCGCCGGGAAAACATGCCCCGCTCGTCCGCGATTGTCACGGCGCCACAAAAATCACCGCCGCATCGTCCCGAGCCTTACCGCGCGGAAACGCCGTGCGCGCCGGGTCCGCCGCCTCCGCGGCCCGCACCCGGTCGATGAGTGCCTGCGGGCCCTGCCCGGCCACCAGGGCCACACAGTCCGCCCAGGACCCCTCCCGGAAGACCTCGACCCAGCGGCTCGCGCCGTCGCTGAGCGCGGTCAGGGAGCGGACCTCGGCGCGCGGGGTGCTGCCGGTCACCGCGCGGGCGGCCACCGACGGATCGGCGGCCGCGGTGAAGAAGCCGCCCTCCGCATTGCGCAGCGCCTCGACCGCCCGGCCGTACTCCCGGCCCAGCGCGGCCCGTTCCGCCGAGCCGAGGGGCAGCGCCCGTACGGCCGCCCGCAGCTCCCGGACCGCGGGCGGCAGTTCGTCCAGCCGTGTGTCGAGCACCGGATCCACCGAGCCGTCCGCCCGCTCCAGCAGCAGCACGGAATCGGACAGGACGAGGTGCTCGACACTGACCCCGGACCATCGTGCGGCGATCACGGTTGCTTGCGGGGTGCGGACGTGAGAAAGGTCACAGGATTGCCGGTGACCGTCGGCCGTCCGGGAGATGGCCGCGGCGAGTGCCTCAGTGAGCGTCATATCCCGGTGTGAAACCGACAGTTCGAGCATTGCGCCGCCGAGTCGCGCGGTGAACCACGGCACTCCGTGGACGCAGCCGTGGTCCTCCTCCGGTGGCGTCACGCCGTCCAGCAGGACCAGCGCGCCGCCCTGGCCGGAGGCAGGCAGAGCTACCGATGCGTAGTCCTCATTTGGGTGTTGGGGGTCGCCCGGCTCGGTGGCGAGTGCGATGTGCATAGCCGGAAGTCTGCCGGAGGTGGCCGTCCCGGCCCGGCCGGCGGGCGCCGGCGGCGGCGTCGGAGCCCGGGCGGCGCAGGGGCTTACCGACGGTAGGGGGCGCCGGTCCCGCGGCGTGCGGGCGGGCATCTTTCCAGGACCGGGACGCATCTCCAAACCCGTTCGGGGGTTGCGCGGGGTTGCGGCAGAAAACATCGGCGCACGGAAGTTGATGGTCAAACTCCGAGTGATGTTCACTCGTTCAAGTGGCCGGGCATGTGTTGCCGAGCCACTGCGCGGCGCCGGTGGAATGGTCGTTGCCCGAATCATGGGGTGAGGTCAGGACATTCGTCGCGACGCGCAGAGCCGGGCTGTTTCCCTCGCGGAAGTGTGCGCTGCTGCGGTCTTCGCGCAGGTCCGCTCCGCGAGCGGAGAGCGAGCCGGGTCCGCGACGCCATTTGGCGTGAGCAGGCGAGACAGGAATGCGAGCAGCGGTGCGGAAGATGCGGCTTCGAGGCGGCGCAGGGAAGCCGGGTTCACCGGCCGGTTCGATCCCGGGCCCGGGATCGGCTCCTGGTAAGGGCCCCGACGCGAAGGGCGGTCCCGGCGCGAAGGGCGGCCCGGACGCGACGGGCCGTGACGAGAGCCCCACGGGACGGCGTCCCGCGCGGGTGCGCAATCGGCTGGTCGGGGCGGTGGCCGTCGTGGCAGCCGCCGTCATCGGCGCCGGCGTCCCCGGTCTGACGGCGACCGCCGACGCGGCCAACACCGGCCAGCAACTGGTCGATCTCGCCGAACTGAACGCCCGCGCCCTCGCGCTCGCGCACTCCCTCGCCGATGAACGCGACGGGATGACCGCGTACGCCGCCACCGGGCGGGGCGGCCGGACCGCCGCGAGGACGGGCACCACCGGGGCCGACGCGGCCGCGGCCGCCCGGGCCCAGCGCACCCGGGTGGACCGGCAGATCGACGAGCTGCGCTCCGAGGCCCAGGACGCCACCGGCGACACCGCCGTGTACCGGGCCGCCGCCAAGGCGCTGGCCACCCTGCCGCAAACCCGTCAAAAGGCGCTGTCCGGGCCCGCATCGGCCGAGCAGACCTACGCCGCCTATACCGAGGCACTCCAGGCACTCGGCGCGATCAGCGACGACATCGCCCGCGGACTGCCGGCCCGCGCGGACTCCGCCGACGCCGCCACCCGCGCGCTGCCCGCCCTCGGCCGCGCCGCCGAACAGGCCGCGGGCGCCCGCGGCCTGCTGCTCGCCGGGCTCGGCGCGGGCGGCAGCCAGCCCCGGCTGACCGCCCTGGCCCAGGTCGCCCACGTCCGCGAACAGGGCGCGCTGGGCGACTTCCGGCAGACCGCGGGCCAGGCCGCCCGGGACCGCTACGACCGCACCGTCACCGGCGCGGACGTCACCACCGCCGAGCGCTATCTGACCCGGCTGACCGACCAGCCCCGGCTGGACGCCCTCGATCTGCGGCTCAGCCACCGGCGGGTCCAGCAGACCCTCACCACCCGCATCGGCCTGATGCGGGGCGTCGAATCCGCCATGGCCACCGCCGACATCCAGCGGCTCGGCGCGCTGCGCGACGACGAGGTGACGGAGCTGGAGATCCGCATCGGTCTCGAAGCGCTGTGCCTGCTGCTGGCCGTCGGTGCCGGGGTGTGGGCCGCCCGCTCCCTGACCCAGCCGCTCGCGGCGCTGCGGATCGGCGCCAAGCGGGTGGCCGAGGACCCCGCGCACGAGGAGCCCATCACCTACAAGGGCCGCAACGACGAATTCGCCGCCGCCGTACGGTCCGTCAACGCGCTGCACGCCCAGGTCGGCGAGCTGGCGCGGCGCACCACCGAGCTGGAGGGCGAGCGCAAGCGGCTGGTCGGCGGCCGGCAGCGGCTGGTCGCCGAGCGCGAGGTGCTCCAGGAGCAGGGCGAGACGCTCAGGGAGGAGATCGCCGATCTCACCGAGCGGCTGGCGGCCCTGCACAACGGGGTGCACGGCCGGTTCGTCAACCTCTCGCTGCGCACCCTCGGGCTCGTGGAGCGCCAGCTCGGCGTCATCGAGTCGCTGGAGGAGAGCGAGCAGGACCCGGAGCGGCTGGAAACCCTCTTCAAGCTGGACCACTTCGCCGCGCGGATGCGCCGCAACAGCGAGAACCTCCTCGTCCTCGCGGGCGCGGAACAGCACAGCACCAACCACCAGGGCCCGGTGCCGCTGCTGGACGTGCTGCGCGCCGCGATCAGCGAGATCGAGCGCTACGACCGGGTGCGCATCCAGTCGCTGCCGCCGCACTCGCAGGTCGCCGGGTTCGCCGCGGACGACCTCAGCCACCTGGTCGCCGAACTCCTGGAGAACGCCACCGGGTTCTCGCCGCCGAACGCCCATGTGGAGCTGTCCGGCTGGCTGCTGGAGAGCGGCGAGGTCATGCTCTCGGTCCAGGACGAGGGCATAGGGATGACCTCGGAGCGGATGGCCGAGCTCAACGAGCGGCTGGTGGACGTCGACGCCGCCTCGTCCTCGGAGAGCATCGACGACGCGCTGGGCCTCGGGCTGTACGTCGTGGTGCGGCTGGCCGCCCGGCACGGCGTCCGGGTCCAGCTGCGGGACGCCAAGCAGGGCGGCGTCACCGCCGTCATCGTGCTGCCCGGCTCGATCCTGCCCACCCGCCCCGCACCGTCGGCCGCCTCGCCCAGCGGGTCCCAGGACGTGGCGCACACCCCGAGCCTGCCCGGCTCGGTCGCCGAGGCGAACTCCAACGCGCTGCCGGCCCGGGCCGCGCGGACCGAACCGGCCACGGCGGACGGCGCGGCGGCCCCCGCCGCGTCCCCGGCCCCGGACGCCCCCCGCACCGACGGGCCGCCCGCGGGACCCGACGCCGCACCGGCAACCGGCCAGGAGGGCACGCCGGACGCGGAACCGGCGCCCGCCACCGACCCGTTCGTCGCCGCCGCGGAGCGCGCGATCGACGCCGCCGGGCTCGGCGCCCCGGATGGACCGGCCCCGGCGCCTGCCGTGCAGCAGCCGTCCGGCCCCACCACCCACGCCGTGTCCGAGAGCCCGTACGGTCCCGGGTCGCCCGGCCCGTACGGCGCCACCACCAGCGGCAGCGGCGAGCATGTGCGGCCCGAGGAGGAGCCGCGCCCGGCCGCGGACCCGGCGCCCGCGGACACCGGCGGGCCCGCCGCCCCGGCCGACGGGCCCACCACGTCCGACGCGCCCGCGGCCGACCCATACGCCATCGGCCCCGACCAGCACACGCATGCCGGGCCGGACGCGGCACCCACGGACGCGGCGGCACCCGCCGACGCGTCCCCGGCCGGTACGCCGGCCGACCCACAGACCGCTGCCGCCCCGCCCGAGGGGAAGCAGCGGACGACCGAGATGGGGCTGCCCAAGCGCACCCCCAAGGTCGTGGCGCAGCAACAGGCGCCCGCCGCCCCGCGCAAGAGCGGAGCGGCCAACGCCGAGGCGCTGCGGCGCCGGCTCGGCGGATTCCAGGCGGGGGCGCGAGTCGGCCGGCGTGATGTCGAGGCCGAGATCGCGGAACGTACAGCGGAGCAGACCATCCCACAGACGGACACCGACGGAGCGGGGGCCCCGGGAGAGAGCCACGTTGTCGAGGAGGCACGCGATTGAAAGCGCAAGCGCCCACTGCTTACGGACAGGGCCTGAGCAGTCAGGCACAGAGCCTGCACTGGCTGCTGACCAACCTGGTGGACGAGGTACCGGGTATCCGCTCGGTCGCGGTGGTCTCCTCCGACGGTCTGCTGCTGCTGTCGTCCGACCCGGACCGGGTGGACGAGGCGGCGGCGGGGCCGGGCGGCGGTGACGGTCCCCGGGGGTCCAGCGCGGACCTGGCCACCATCGTGTCCGGACTCGGCAGCCTCACCAACGGGGCCGCGAAGCTCATGGACGGCGGGCCGGTCAAGCAGACGATGATCACGATGGACGAGGGCAGTGTGTTCGTCATGTCGATCAGCGACGGTTCGCTGCTCGGCGTGCACGCCACCCCGGACTGCGACATGAACGTCATCGCCTACCACATGGCGCTGTTCGTCGGCCGGGCCGGCCACGTCCTCACCCCCGAACTCCGCAGCGAATTGCGCAAGTCGATGGAGAACGTCCAGTGAGCGAACGTAGTGAGCGACCCGTGAAGGGGTGCCTGCTGAGCGGATGCGAGGCCGAGCGGAACGGGGTTTCGGCATGAGCAGTCCCAAACTCCCCGTACGCGGGGACCGCAAACCCGCGCGTGTGCGGCCGTACTCGCTCACCGGCGGCCGTACCCGCTTCGGCCATGTGCTGCTGGTCGAGACGTTCGTGGCGGCGCTGGAGGCGCCCGAGGAGCGCCGCGAGCTCACCTCCGGCGGCTGGGGCGACCGGGTGATGCCGGAGATGCGGGCGATCGTCGAACTGTGCCGCCGGATGCGCTCGGTCGCGGAGATCTCCGCGCTCCTCAAGATGCCGCTGGGCGTGGTCCGGGTACTGCTCAGTGACCTCGCCGACCAGGGAAAGATTCGCGTCTACGGCACCGGGCACGGCTCCGGCCGGCCCGACCGCGCGCTGCTCGAAAGGGTGCTGAGTGGACTTCACAGGCTCTGACACGATATCGGCCGGGCCGACGGCGACCGCCGGTTCCGTGGGTCAGGCCGACCCGGCGGCCACGGCCGACGCGGGGCTACAGAGCTGGCAGACGGACCGTTCGCGGGCGCCGATCGCCACCAAGATCGTGGTGGCGGGCGGCTTCGGCGTCGGCAAGACGACGTTCGTCGGATCGGTCTCGGAGATCACCCCGCTCCAGACCGAAGCGGTGATGACGCAGGCCAGCGCCGACACGGACGATCTGACCGCCACCCCGGAGAAGACCACGACCACGGTCGCGATGGACTTCGGGCGGATCACCCTCGACCAGGAACTGGTGCTGTACCTGTTCGGCACGCCCGGCCAGCAGCGCTTCTGGTTCATGTGGGACGACCTGGTGCGCGGCGCGATCGGCGCGATCGTGATGGCCGACACCCGGCGCCTGGAGGACTGTTTCCCGGCGCTCGACTACTTCGAGAGCTGCGGGCTGCCGTATGTCGTCGCGGTCAACCACTTCGAGGGGACCGAGGCGTACGCCGTCGAGCATGTCCGCGACGCACTGACCGTGCCGCCGCAGGTACCCGTAGTGATCATGGACGCGCGGCAGCGGCCCACGGTGATCAAGTCGCTGCTCGCGCTGGTCGGCCACGCCCTGGAGACCACACCGGAGTAACCGGTGGGTAAGGTCTCGCTCTCCCCCCACTCTCCCCGAACCACCAGCAGTAATAGAGAAGAGTCCCGCCATGCGGAAAATACTCATCGTCGGAGCCGGCCAGTCCGGTCTCCAGCTCGCCCTGGGCCTCCAGTCACAGGGCTATGAGGTCACCCTCATGTCCAACCGCACCGCGGACGAGATCCGCGCCGGCCGGGTCATGTCGACGCAGTGCATGTTCGACACCGCGCTCCAGCACGAGCGCGACCTCCAGATCAACTTCTGGGAGAGCCAGGCCCCGCGCATCGAGGGCCTCGGTGTCTCGGTCGCCGCACCGGGCAGCCACGAGTCGCCCGAGGGCTCGCAGCGTGCCATCGACTGGGTCGGCAAGCTGGACGGTTACGCCCAGTCCGTCGACCAACGGGTGAAGATGGCCGGCTGGATGGAGACCTTCGCACAGCGCGGCGGCCAGCTCGTCATCCATGGCGCGGCCGTCTCCGACCTGGACTTCTTCGCGAGCCGCTACGACCTGACGCTGGTCTCGGCCGGCAAGGGCGAGCTGGTGTCCATGTTCGGCCGCAACGCCGAGCGCTCCCCGTACGACGCCCCGCAGCGCGCGCTGGCCGTCGCCTACGTGCACGGACTGGGCCCGCGCCCCGAGCACCCCGACTACGACGCGGTGCGCTGCAACCTCGTGCCCGGCGTCGGCGAGCTGTTCGTGATGCCGACGTACACCACCTCCGGCCGCGCCGACATCCTCTTCTGGGAGGGCATACCCGGCGGCCCGCTGGATGTCTTCCAGGGCGTCAAGGACCCCGATGAGCACCTCGCGGTCACGCTGGAACTGATGGAGAAGTTCCTGCCCTGGGAGTACGCCCGCGCCACCAAGGTCGAACTGACCGACGCCAACGCCACGCTGGCCGGCCGCTACGCTCCCACCGTGCGCAACCCCGTCGGCAAGCTGCCCTCCGGCGGTCTGGTGCTCGGCGTCGCGGATGTCGTGGTCGCCAACGACCCGATCACCGGCCAGGGCTCCAACTCGGCCTCCAAGTGCGCTGCCTCCTACCTCGCCTCCATCGTGGAGCGCGGGGACCAGCCGTTCGACGGGGACTGGATGCGGACCACCTTCGAGCGGTACTGGACCACCGCCCAGCACGTCACCAAGTGGACGAACGCGATGCTGGCGCCGCCGCCGGAGCACATCCTGAACCTCATCGGCGCGGCCGGGCAGCTTCAGCCCGCCGCCGACCGGTTCGCCAACGGCTTCAATGACCCGTCGGACTTCGAGAACTTCTTCTACGACCCGGAGAAGACGAATGCGTATCTGGCGTCGCTGACGAAGTGACGGGCCCGCCCACGTTTTCGGGTGCGGCAGCCGTGCGCGTCCCTCCCCGCTTCCGGCGGGGAGGGACTTTTCGCTGCTGCGGCGCTCCGGCTCAGTGAGGCTTGCGCCAGGGCCACTTGGGGCCCGTGGAGGGTTTTCCGGCGGGGTCGTACTCGTACTTCCAGCCGCTGGGCAGGCCGAGGCGGCCCACCCGGGCCGGGACGCGCCGGTAGAAGTGGACGGTCGGGGGCCGGCCGTCATCGTGGGGTTCGGGCACCTCGTACGTCTTGGGCGGCTGGCCCGTCATGCCGACCAGTACGGGCAGGACCCGGCCGTCCAGCGGGCCGCCGACGAAGAGGGTGTTCTCGCTTCTCACGCCCTCAGTGTCACACCGGCCCGCCCCGGCGGCGGCTCACAGCAGATGCGCGGCGTCGCTCACGACGGGCAGGGTGCGGCGGGCCAGATCGCCGGCCGGGCCGTCGGAGGTCTCCAGCTTCAGCGCCGCCCGGGTGACCCGGGCGGTCTGCGGGTCCCCGGCCGCGGTCGCGGTGAGCAGCGCGATGAAGTGGTCGACCAGCCAGTTCCGCAGCTCGTCGAGGCCCGGCTGCTTGTCCTCGTCGAGCCAGATCAGCGAGGCCGCCTCGACCGCGGTGATCCACATCCGGACGGTCATCCGCAGCCGCAGGCCCGGCTCCGGCTGGCCCAGGTGCCGCAGGATCTGATCGGCCGCGGCCCGCCGCACCTCGTCGACGATCGCGGTCGTACGGGTGGTCTCCACGACGCTGCCGCCCTGGAGCAGTGCGCTGAACCCGGCGTCGTGCTCGTCGACGAACGCCAAGTAGCGGTCCAGCGCACGGGACAGCCGCTGGGTGAGCGGCCCGGTGTCCGGCTCGGCGAAGCAGCGCTCCAGGATGTCGGCCGCGCTGCGCAGCGCGGCCTCGTACAACTGCTGCTTGCCGCCGGGGAAGTAGCGGTAGACGAGCGGCCGGGAGACCCCGGCGGCCAGCGCGACATCGTCCAGGGAGACGTCCTCGGGCGCGCGCTGGGCGAACAGGTCCAGCGCGGCGGTGAGCAATTGGCTGCGGCGCTGCTCCACGCTCAGCCTGCGGTAGGCGGGTCGGGGTACTGCTGGGGCCGTGCCGCTGCCGTTCATGAACAGCAGCGTAACCGGCCCGGATGTCGGCTCGTACAGGTGCTCGGGGTCTACGGGGTCCATGCCGCCCGCTTCAGGCCAGCAGGCCCGAGCTGCGCCACAACCGGCGGCCCATACCGCGCAGTACGCCGATCTCGTCGAGGAACTCGGTGAGCCGCCGGGCGCCGGACTGCATCACCTCACGGCGGTGGCCACTGGCCCTGACCTGGGCGACAGCCTCTCGCCGGTCCAGCCCCACCTGGGCGTAGACGTCCGGATTGACGAAGGCGACGGAGAACACCCGGGCCGCCTCGCCGGAGCTGATCCGGGTCAACTCCCGCTCCCAGCGCGGCGCGGTGACCATCTGGCGGCGCAGCTCCTCGCGGGCGTAGCGCACATGCCGGGCCTCCTCGACGACATGGATACGGGTCACCCCGCGCACGATGCTCTGCACCCGCTCGTCCGGGAAGGTCAGCCGCTGCATCCAGTCCAGGATCTCCTCGCCGAGCAGGGTGCAGGCGAACGACCCCGGGGTGGTGGAGACCGTCTTGAGCACCCGGGCGAGGCTGTGGTTGAGCCGGGAGACCGGATACGCCGGTGCGCCGCCCTTCTGGATCATGCGCGCGAACATCTTGGAGTGCCGGCACTCATCGGCGATCTCGGTGAGCGCGTAGCGGACATGGGCGCTGGTCACCGGCTTGTCGTAGATGTGCCGGACGAGCAGCTGCATCAGGATGATCTCGAACCAGATGCCTAGCGAGGCGAGCGCGGCGGCCTCGTGCCGGGACAGATCCTGCTGCTGCTCCAGGGACATCTTCCGCCACAGCGGGGTGTCGTAGAGCGAGACCAGCTCCGGCGGCCAGAACCACTTGCCGTCCTCCAGGGGCGCGTCCCAGTCGAGTTCGGTATCGGGGTCGAAGGAGTGCTTGGCGGAGGAGTCGAGCAACCGCTCGGCGACCTGCTCCCGGTCCTTGAGCAGACCGAGGGCGTCCCGCAGCACTTCGGTGTCCGTCTCGGTCATTGCGGTGGGCGCGCTCGTCATCGCTGTGGCTACCTCGCTCTGCGGTCGGGGCCTGTCCTGCCGGTGCTCATCTCTTATGAGACTCTGCGTCAGCAAGCTCGTCAATCCCCCGTGCACGACTTATTGACCCGTCGGTAAGAAACGTGTGAGCCTGCCAACGACCGCCCATGACAAGGCGTTTGGCGACCGTAGGAGGCGTCCGTGTCGACCCGAGAGCTCTACGTGCAGGACCCAGGCGACCCCGTGTGGAAGGTGCCCGCCACCGGTGCGGCCCGCTTCAGCTGGGACTACGACGACGGACGCGAACGGCTGCTCGCGCTCTACCAGAAGGGCAAGGACAAGCAGTGGGACGCCAATCTGCGGATCGACTGGGACCTGGAGGTGGACCCCCAGGACCCGCTCGGCACCCCGGATGAGTCCATGTCCCTGTACGGCACCAAGTACTGGGACAAAATGACCGAGAAGGACCGGGGCGATCTGCGCCGGCACTACACCTCCTGGCAGTTCAGCCAGTTCCTGCACGGCGAGCAGGGCGCGATGGTGTGCGCGGCGCGCATCGTCGAATCCGTACCGGACCTCGACGCGAAGTTCTACTCGGCCACCCAGACCATGGACGAGGCGCGGCACGCCGAGATATACAGCCGCTTCCTCCAGGAAAAGATCGGGATGCTCTACCCGGTCAACGACAACCTCCAGGCACTGCTCTCCGACACCCTCAGGGATTCCCGCTGGGACATGCCGTACCTCGGTATGCAGGTGTTGATCGAGGGCCTGGCGCTGGCCGCCTTCGGCATGATCCGCGACACCACCACCAAGCCGCTGCCCAAGCAGATCCTCGCGTACGTCATGCAGGACGAGGCGCGCCATGTCGCCTTCGGGCGCATGGCGCTGCGGGACTACTACAAGCAGCTCACCGATGCCGAACTGCGCGAACGCGAGGAATTCGTCATCGAGGGCTGCTACTTGATGCGCGACCGGCTGCGCGGTCTGGAAGTCCTGGAGAACTTCGGTATTCCGCACGACGAAGCCGCCGAATTCACCGAGAACTCCGAATTCCTGCATCTCTTCCGCAAGCTGCTCTTCAGCCGGATCGTGCCCTGCGTCAAGGACATCGGCCTGTGGGGCGAACGTCTCCAGCGCGCGTACGTCGACATGGGCGTCTTCGAGATGGGCGACTCCAACCTCGATCTGCTGATGGCCCAGGACGAGGAACTCGCCGAGAAGCTGGACGCGGAGCGCTTCGCGGCCGAGGAGGAGGCCCGTACGGCGGAGGTCGCGGCGGCCATCGAGCAGGGCGCGGAGGGCTGACCGCCGGGCGGCCGGACCTCCGCCCGGCCGTCAGGGGGTCCCGCCGGGAAGCCCGGCGGGCAGAAAGCCGAGCACCTGACGGACGAGCCCGTCGGGGTCGGCGTACGGCAGCGAGTGGTGTGTGACCCCCGCCAGGGTCGCGACCCGTACGCCCGCCAGGGTCCGTTCGGCCTGCGCCGCGACCCGTCGGGGATCGTGCGTCCGGCTCGCCACTTTCGAGGCCGGCGAACAGGCGGCGATCCGGCGGTTCCTGAGCGGGGTGGGGGAGGCGGTGGGGGAAGAGGTGACGGAGGAGGGGGCTTAGGGGCGCCTGAAGGGGCGCGGGGAACTGCGCGACCAGCCACCCGCCGCCGCAGATGCAGGACGGCGGACGGCGTGCCCGGCCCGTCCCGCGGAACGTCAGCGCCTGCCCGACCGCGCCAGCCAGCGCCCCTCGTGCCGGGACACCTCGATCGGACGGCCGAAGCAGGCCGTCATCCGCTCACCGGTCAGCACCTCGTCCACCGGGCCGCCGGCCTGCACCCGGCCGTCACGCAGCAGCAGGGCGTGGCCGATGGCCGGGGACAGCTCCTCCAGGTGGTGGGTGACCGTCACGGTCGCCAACTCGGGGCGCCCCACGGCCAGTCGGTGCAGCGCATCGATCAGATCCTCACGGGACGGCAGATCGAGCGCGTTGAAGGGCTCGTCGAGCAGCAGCAGCCGGGGCTCGGCCATCAGTGCGCGGGCGATCAGGATCCTGGCCCGCTGGCCGCCCGAGCACACCCCGAACGGGCGGTCCGCCAGCTCCTTGCAGTCCAGCTCGGTGAGCAGCTCATGGGCGCGCTCGCGGGTGGCCGCGTCGTACTTGCGCCACAGCGGCTGGACGGTGCCGGTCGCGCCGGTCAGCACGACCGTGTGGCCGGTCGCGTCCTGCGGAACCTTCTGCGCGCCGGAGACCAGACCGATGACGGCCCGCAGTTCACGGACGTCCACCGTGCCGAGGCGGTGGCCGAGCACCTCGACGGTGCCGACGGTCGGGAACATCAGCGCGCCGACGAGCCGCAGCAGGGTGGTCTTTCCGGCGCCGTTCGCACCGAGCAGCGCCCAGTGCTCACCGGACCGTACGGTCCAGTCGACGGCATCGAGGATGACCTGCCCGGTGGAGGAGCGGCGGACGCCGACGCCCTCCAGGGCGGCGATCACCGGGGCGGCTTCGGGGGCCGGCTGCGGCGCGGACCGTGCGGACGGCGGCGCGGACCGTGCGGGCTCCGGGGGCTGCGAAGGCTGCGGAGGCTGCGTAGGGCTCATCGCCACAGATTAGCTTCGTAGGGCATCTTTCTGGGCGGCCGTCCGAGGTGCGGACCCGGTCCCCGCAGCGTCCCGTCCGTACCTGTGGTGGCTACGGCGCGGACAGCCCCAACAGCCCCCGCACCCGCGCGTACTTCGCCGTCAGCCGCTCGCGCGTCGGCGCGTCCAGTACGGCCAGCCGGTCCGGATCGGCGTTGTGCGCCAGATCGGCCTCCTTGACCAGCAGCGCCCCCGGCGTGGCCAGAATGCGTGCGGTGTACTCCTCGACCGGTTCGCCCGCCCGCTTGGTGACGGCCAGGATCATCGCCTTGACCGCCTCGCTGAGCGCCGCACCGGCCAGCCACTCCTCGCTCAGCGCCCCGTCCTCGACCGCGTCGTGCAGCCAGGCCGCGGCGATCTGCTCGTCACTGCCGCCCCGTTCGCGTACGCCCGCCGCGACCGCCGCCAGATGCCCGGCATACGGGCGGCCCGCCTTGTCCGTCTGCCCCGAGTGCACGCGCCGCGCCAGCGCCTCCACTTCGGCGAGGGACAGCAGCGGGGGCGGGGCGGGTTCCATGGGCGGGATCGCGTCAGCCATACGGCCATTGTGACGCGGACGGCCGGGTACGCGGCAAGGCACCGGCGGCCCAGACGTCTCACGGACGTCTTAGCGCACCGCCGCCGCCATCACCGCCCGCGCGATCGGCGCCGCGCTGCCCCCGCCGCTGATGTCCGCGCGGTCGGCGGCCGCGTCCTCGACCACCACGGCCACCGCCACGGCCGGCTCGTAGCTGTCCTTCGCCCGCGCCCAGGAGATGAACCAGGCGTACGGCGTCCCCTCGTTGCGCACCCCGTGCTGCGCGGTACCGGTCTTGCCGCCGACCGTGACGCCCTTGATGGCGGCCCGTTCGCCGCTGCCGTGCGCGACGACGTCGATCATCATCTCCTGGATCTGCTGTGCGGCGACCGGGCCGATCACCTGGCGGGTGGCGCGGTGCGGACCGGCCGCGATCATGACGCCCCTGGCATCGGTCACCTTGTCGACCAGCGTCGGCGGCGCCAGCCGGCCCCCGTTGGCGACCGTCGCCGAGACCATCGCCATCTGGAGCGGCGTGGCGGCGGTGTCGTACTGCCCGATGGCGGACAGCGCGACCTGCGAGGCATCCATCCGGGTATCGAAGTTGCTAGGCGCGACCGGTGAGGGGATACGCAGCCGGGCGTCGTTGAAGCCGAACCGCCGGGCCATGCCGACCATGTCCCGCAGCCCGATCCCGGCACCCAGCCGCGCGAAGACGGTGTTGCAGGAGGCCCGGAAGGCGCCCTTCAGCGAGGCGTCCGCACAGCCCTCCGCGGCATTGCCGAGCAGGGTGGCGGTGCCGGGCAGCGGGTAGGGATCGGGCGAGTCCGTCCGGGCATCGATATCGGTGACCTGGCCGCTCTCCAGCGCGGCCGCCGCGGTAATGACCTTGAAGGTGGAACCGGGCGGATAGGTCTCCTGAAGCGCCCGGTTGAGCATCGGCCGCGGCCCGGCGGTGTTCAGCCGGTGCCAGGCCGCGCCGACCGCGCCGTCGTTGCCGGACAGCTCACCCGGGTCGTACGAGGGCGTGCTCACCAGCGCCAGCACCCTCCCCGTACGCGGCTCGATCGCGGCCACCGCGCCCTTCTTGCCGCCCAGCCCGTCGAACGCGGCGCGCTGCATACGGGGGTCGATGGTGGTGTGCACGCTGCCGCCCGGCCGGTGGGTGCGGGTCAGCTGGTCCCACCAGGGGAAGGTGGCGAGCCGGTCGTCGAAGCCGGAGAGGATGCCGTCCTCGGCGCTCTCCAGCAGCGAGGTCCCGTAGATCTGCGAGGAGTAGCCGGTGACCGGTGCGTACAGCGGTCCGTCGGTATAGGTGCGCTCGTAACGCAGCCGCCCCCCGCTGTCCCGGGAGCCGGTGACCGGCCGGCCCGCAACGAGCACGGCACCGCGCGGCTGCTCGTAACGGGCGATCACCCCCCGGCGGTTGGCCGTATTGGCGCCGTATCTCTCCGTCTCGAAGACCTGCACCCGCGCCGCGTTGACCAGGAGCGCGACAAGGAGCAGGAAGGAGAACGCGGCGGTGTGCCGAATACAGCGGATCAACGGCCCGCCTCCGGTGACGCGGCGTCATCGGCGGAGGCCGGGGGCGGGCCGTCCGGGGGCCGCTCCTGGGGCTGGGCCCGGGCCTCGGCCCCCGGCGTGTGGGACCGCGTCGGGGTCTGGGACCGAGCCGGCGTCTGGGACCGCGTCGGCTTCAGAAACCCCACCACCCAGCTCCGCGCCCCGAACCCCGCGTCACTTCCCCCGTCCTGCGCCACCAGGCTCCTCGCCGGACTCCCCGAAGAGCTCCCGGCCGGGGCGCCCGCCCCCGCCCCACTACGGCTCCCCACCACCCCGCTACGGCTCCCCACCGCGCCCCCCGAACCGCCCCCATCCGGCCGAGGTGTCCGCGCCCGATCGCTGATCCGCAACAACAGCGCGACGATGATCCAGTTCGTGACGACCGACGACCCGCCCTGCGCCAGAAACGGCATCGCCATCCCCGTCAGCGGAATCAGCCCTGTCACCCCGCCCGCGATGACGAAGACCTGAAGGGCGGGCAGCGCCGCCAGCCCCACGGCCAGCAGGCTGCCGAACGGGTCCCGCAGCCCGAGCGCGGCCCGGTAGCCGCGGGCCACCAGCAGCGCGTACAGCAGGAACAGCGCGGTCAGCCCGGCCAGCCCGAGTTCCTCGCCGAAGGTCGCCAGGATGAAGTCGGACTTCATGGCGAAGCCGATCAGATACGAGTGGCCCTGGCCGAGGCCGGTGCCGAGCATCCCGCCGGCCGCGAACGCGAACAGCGACTGGGCGAGCTGACCGGGCCCCCGGCCCGCCGCGATACCGGCGAACGGATGCTGCCAGTCCTCGACCCGGCTGTGCACATGCGGCTCCAGCGTGCCGACGGCGGCCGCCCCGACGCCGGCCAGGACCAGCCCGACCGCGATCCATCCGGTCCGCCCGGTGGCCACGTACAACAGGACGACAAAGATCCCGAAGAACAGGAGCGAGGTGCCCAGATCCCGCTCCAGCACCAGCACCGCGACGCTGATCAGCCAGATCGCGACGATCGGTCCGAGCACCCGGCCCGTGGGGAGCCGCAGCCGCCCCATCCGGCGTCCCGTGTGGGCCAGCGCGCTGCGGTTGGCGGCCAGATAGGCGGCGAAGAAGACGGTGATCAACACCTTGGCGAACTCGCCCGGCTGAATGGAAAATCCGGCGATACGGATCCAGATCTTCGCCCCGTTGATCGCGGGGAAGAGAATCGGCGCGGCCATCAGCACCAGCGCGAGCGCCGCACAGACATAGGCGTACCGCTGGAGCACCCGGTGGTCGCGCAACATCACCACCACCGCGATGAAGAGCCCGACACCCACCGTCGACCACATCAGCTGGGTGGGCGCGGCATGGTCGCCCGGGGTGTCCAGATCGAGCCGGAAGATCAGCACCAGCCCGATCCCGTTGAGCAGTACGGCGGTGGGCAGCAGCAGCGGATCGGCGTACGGGGCGCGGAAGCGGACGGCGAGATGCGCGAGCAGCGCCAGCCCGGCGAGCCCCGCCCCGTACCGGACCGCACCGCCCGGCAGCGCATGCCCTCGGGCCAGCCCCACCACGAGATACCCGCAGACGCTGATCAGGACCGCGCCTACGAGGAGGGCCAGTTCGATGCCCCGCCGCTTGGGCAGCAGCGGCAACGGGGGAGGGGTGTCCGCCGGGCGCGCGGCCGCCGCCCTCGCCATTGCCGTCATGCCTGGCAACGTAGCAAGCGGCAGCCGCTATTTCCGTTATGTCCGATGCGACGTTCGGGGTGTACGCAGCGGACGCACCACCTGGGCACGCCGCCTCAACGCCACCTCAGCACCACCGCGGCTCCGCCCCCTCGTTCACGATGTGCCGCGTCGAGGACCAGACGTACGAGGCATCGCTGAGCCTGTACCAGACCGGGTTGTCCTCGACGAGCTGCCCGTTGAGCCGGCAGGAGATCCCGACGACGGACCCGTACTCCTTCACGCCGATCGCACGGAACTCGGTACTCGGCCCGGTGCGCAGCACCAGGCCGTCCTTGGCGACGACCCGCCCCTCGTACTCCGTGAGCTCGTCCCCCTCGCCGTCGTGGGCCGCCAGGGCGGGGCCGGCTACCAGGACCCCGGCCAGCGCACCGGACAGAAAGCAAAGGGCGAACGTGCCGAACTTGCCGGACTTCGACTTCGGAAACATGCGCTTCCTCCTGCGAAGGGAGAGTCCCAGGGGAATCCCTGTGGGGTGAACCGATGCGGAGTTGCCGGGCGTCACTGAACGGACGGGCCGGGGCGGACGCCCCGCCGGTGCGGTGCCTGTCGCACCCTTCCCCGGCTGCGAGTGCGGCCTCTCCGTCACGCGCCGCCCTCTCGCACCGCGCCGTGCCGCTGCCCCGCTCTCCTCTCACGCTAAGGAGGGCGCGGAGAGTCCGCAACTCGTCACGTTCTGTGACCATCGAGGGTGCGGGGACCAGGCCGGGCCGGCACTCAACGCTCAGCACGTCGACACTCGGCACGCCGACTCTCGCCACACGACACTCACCACATCGACACTCACCGCCTCCACAACTCCACCCGAACCGCCCGTCATCCGGACATCGGCCGGCCGAAGGTGAGGTGGTCCACAGGGAAGTGTGCGGGGGTGGAGGCAACGTGGAGCGGCTGACGCATGTCTAAGAGAGGGGTCAGGGAAGAGTCAGGGATGAACCAGGGGTCCCCCAGGGGCATCCCGGGTTGTTCCGTGAACGCCGCCAATGGCACTTTGTAAACTCGTCCGGACCGAATAGAAGAAGAAGGCCGAGGCCGAGCTCGTCACGCTGATGCGGACGACCGAAGACTCCGGTCGATGGCATGGACCTGTGCCATGACCACCGCAAGCGAGGGGCTATGGCGTACGTCACACCCGTAGACGCCGAGTGGGGGTTCCGTGCTGTCCCGGCCGTCTTGGGCCGCCGAGCGCGGGTGACCGTCCCCCTCGACGAAAGGCAGTATTAGCGTCATGACGACTCTCCGTTCCCGGATCATCGCCTGGGCCGGCCGCATGTATCTGGCGAGAACACAGAAGAAAGGCTTCGACCTGTCTCGAATGTCTTTCTTGCCCGAGTCCGTCCTGATGCCATTGCGGCGCGACGGCCTCAACCCGGTGGGCGATTTGGCGGCCGTCCGGGAGCGGGAGCCCGTCAGCAAGCTTCCCGTGCCGATAGCCGCCAACGTCTGGCTGGTGACCGGCTACGACGAGGTCAAGGCGGTGCTGGGAAAGGCCAATGCCTTCAGCTCCGACTTCACCAACCTCGTCGGCAAGGCGGGCGCCGGTGCCGAACAGAACCCCGGTGGACTCGGATTCGCCGACCCGCCCGTGCACACCCGTCTCCGCCGGCTCCTGACGCCCGAATTCACCATGCGGCGCCTCGGGCGGCTCACACCCCGCATCCATGAAATCGTCGAGGAGCGCCTCGACGCGATGGAAAAGGCGGGAAAGAACGGCGACCCGGTCGACATCGTCCACTCTTTCGCCCTTCCCATCCCCTCCCTCGTCATTTGTGAACTCCTCGGCGTCCCTTACGAAGACCGCGCCGACTTCGAACGCCTCAGCGCCGCCCGTTTCGACCTTTTCAGCGGAGCGAACGCGTCCTTCGGCGCCATATCTGAATCCCTTTCCTATTTCCGGGACATCGTCAAGAAGCAGCGCGAAAACCCGGGCGACGGCCTGCTTGGCATGATCGTGAAGGAACACGGCGACACGGTCAGCGACGAAGAACTGGCCGGCCTCGCCGACGGCGTCCTCACCGGCGGCTTCGAAACCACCGCCAGCATGCTGGCCCTCGGCGCCCTGGTCCTCCTCCAGGACCCCAAGCACTTCGCCGCCCTCCACGACGACGATGACGTCGTGGACGGCTACGTCGAAGAACTCCTCCGCTACTTGACCGTCGTGCAGGTCGCCTTCCCGCGCTTCGCCCGCGAGGACCTGGAAATCGGCGGCGTCCAGATCGCCTCCGGAGATGTGGTGCTGTGCTCACTGAGCGGTGCGGACCGGGACGGCAAACTGGGCCCGGAAATGGAACAGTTCGACCCCACCCGCAACGTTCCCTCCCATCTCGCCTTCGGCTACGGAATTCACCGCTGCGTAGGCGCGGAACTGGCCCGCATGGAACTCCGCGCCGCCTACCCCGCCCTGGTACGCCGCTTCCCGAACATGCGCCTCGCCGCCAAACCCGAGGACCTCGAATTCCGCAAACTCTCCATCGTCTACGGAATCGAATCCCTCCCGGTCCACCTCAACAACTGACCCCACCCCACCCCCGCGCCCCTCACTGACCGGGCACTTGGCCGAGGCGCCTGGTGCCCGGTTTTGCGGTGTCCCGGACCGTGTCCAGCCGCCGTCCCGCCCGAATGTGGCGCACCGTCATTCCCCGCCGGACCCAACTCACGCAAAATGCACAGCGGTTCCCGCCGCCGGGCTCAGGAACTCCTGGGGCAATCCCTCGAATGCGACGGAGACGTGGCCCGGTACACGCGCTTAGCGGGACCCACCGACCGTCGTCCCTGCCGTCCCCGTCGCCCCCGAGTGCGCCGGACACGGTGCGTATCCGCTCGCATCACACCAGCTACTCGCGCTTCACCATCGAGGGTGCGCAGACATGAAAAAGACCCCGCCCAGCGTCTCTGCGCTGGCGGGGTCTTCAGGCACCTCATTCAAGGTGCCCCCGGCAGGATTCGAACCTGCGCACACGGCTCCGGAGGCCGTTGCTCTATCCCCTGAGCTACGGGGGCGTTGCCGCCTGTGTTCTCGTGGCGACGGGTAGAACACTACCAGCTCTGATGGGGTGTTCATGAACAGGTTTCGTCGGCGGTATGTACGGGGGTGCGACGGGGTGGCCAGGGCGCCTAGCGCATGTGAGGGCCCCGGTGCGGGACGCTCGGGGAAAGGTCCCTCGCACGGGGGCGGAAGTGGGGAAAACCGGGACGCAGTCGCAGGTGGGGTCCTAGTCTCATGGTGTGCCTGGCTTGTCCGGTCGGATCCTTGTTGTCGATGACAACAAGGTGATCCGCCAGTTGATCAGGGTCAATCTCGAGCTGGAGGGCTTCGAGGTCGTGACCGCGGCTGATGGTGCCGAATGTCTGGATGTCGTGCACCACGTGAGACCTGATGTCGTGACCCTTGATGTCGTGATGCCGCGGCTCAACGGTCTGCACACCGCGGCGCGATTGCGCTCCGATCCGCGGACGTGGGACATCCCGATCGCCATCGTCAGTGCGTGCACCCAGGGTGAGGTGGACAACGGCGAATCGGTGGGCGTGGACGCGTTTCTCGCGAAGCCCTTCGAGCCGGCCGAGCTGGTGCGGATCGTGGGGATGCTGGTGCGGGAGGGGCGGCAGCGGCAACGGGAGCGTGGGCCCGAGGGGGCCGATGACGAGGACGGGGAGAGCGACGGGGGCGGGGGAGGGGCGGGGCGTGGTGCCACGTCCGGTGGGGTCGCGGCGTCCGGTGGGGTCGGTGTGGTGGATGCGGGCGGGGAGTAGCCGGGAAGCGGTGACCGGGCGCCCCGGAGCGTGACGTGGAGTGTCCACAGGACGAAACCGGGTCGCATAGGTACCCCGGGTCTCCCATACGCTTGTCCTGTGACCCCGGCTGAGCTCTCCCGCACCGTTCTGCGCTCCGTGCGTGGTGCGGTGGAGGAGCAGGAGCTCTCCGTGTCCGTGCCGACGCGGATCGTGGTGCAGCCGCCACCGCGGCCCGGGTGTGGGGACTACGCCTCCAATGTCGCGCTCCAGCTCGCCCGGCAGGCGGGGCGGCCGGCCCGGGAGGTCGCCGAGATTCTGCGGAAGCGGCTGAGCGGAAGCGCCGGGATCGCCCGGGTCGAGATCGCCGGGCCCGGGTTCTTGAACTTCACGTTGGGGGACGGGGCGCAGATCGCGCTGGTGCGGGAGGTACTGGCGCGAGGGGACGGCTACGGGGGAACGGCTGCGGGGCAGAGCCCGGTGGCGGCCGACCCGGTGGCCGGCTCTGCGGCCGGTCCGGCGGGTGACGCCCGTGCCGCCGTGGTCGCCGAGGCGCTGGCGCGGATCGACGCGGCGGCCGGGCCCGGCGGCCGTCGGGCCGGTGAACAGCCCGTTCTCGCGCCCGCTCGGTACGACTTCGCCACCCTCCTCGCCCGCCTCGGCGCCGACGAAGCGCGCTGGGTGCTGCTGCGGCCGGCCGCGCAGGATCCGGTGCGGGTGCCCAAGAGGCCCGTGCAGCGGGAGAGCAATCCGCGGTTCCGGGTGCAGTACGCGCATGCGCGGGCGCGGGCGCTCGGGCGTCACGCGCGGGATCTGGGTTTCGGGAGTGAGCCGGGGGACGTGGGTGCTCCGGTTCGCGGGCAGGCCGCGGACGACGGCTCGTCGGACGGGGCCGGTTCCGCCGCGCAGGACCTGAAGAGTTTTCACACCCTCCTCGCCACCTACCCCTCCGTCGTCGAGAGCGCCGCGCGGCTGCGGGCGCCGGACCGCGTGGTCCGGCACCTGGAGGCGACGGCGGACGCGTTCTTCCGGTGGCATGACGACTATCCGCCGCTGCCCGTCGGGGAGCAGAAACCCTTGGCCGTGCATCGCGCCCGGCTGGCCCTTGCCGAGGCCGGCCGGACGGTGCTCGCCAACGGCCTGCGACTGCTCGGCATCTCCGCTCCCGAACACCTCTGAACGATTTTGAGGGGATCTCCACTGTTATGAGCCGTTCCGCGCACCCCGCAGGACCCCGGCACGCCGATGTGCTGCCCGAGGGCCATTACGCCGGGCCGCCCGCCGATCTGAACACCCTTGACCCGCAGGTCTGGTCCCGTACGGTCCAGCGCGACGCCGACGGTGTGGTCACCGTCGGCGGGCTGGACGTCGCCGCGCTCGCCGCGGAATTCGGCACCCCGGCGTATTTCCTGGACGAGGACGATTTCCGGGCCCGCTGCCGGGCCTGGAAGGACGCCTTCGGGCCGGGAGCCGATGTGTTCTACGCCGGGAAGGCATTCCTTTCCCGGGCCATCGTGCGGTGGCTGCACGAAGAGGGCCTGAATCTCGACGTCTGTTCCGGCGGCGAGCTGGCGACGGCGCTGGCGGCCGGAATGCCGGCCGAGCAGATCGCGCTGCACGGGAACAACAAGAGCACCGAGGAGATCACCCGGGCCGTCGAGGCGGGCGTCGGGCGGATCGTGCTCGACTCGTTCCAGGAAATGGTGCGGGTCGCCCATGTTGCGGAGCGGCTGGGAAAGCGGCAGCGGGTGCAGATCCGGGTCACGGTCGGCGTCGAGGCGCATACCCATGAATTCATCGCGACCGCGCACGAGGACCAGAAGTTCGGTATCGCGCTGGCCGGCGGGCAGGCGGCGGAGGCCGTGCGCCGGGCGCTCAAGCTGGACGGCCTGGAGCTTGTCGGAATTCACAGCCATATCGGGTCGCAGATTTTCGATATGGCGGGATTCGAGGTCTCGGCCCGCCGGGTGGTGCAGCTGCTGACCGAGGTACGGGACGAGCACGGCATCGAGCTGCCCGAGATCGACCTGGGCGGCGGCCTCGGCATCGCGTACACCTCGGACGACGATCCGCGCGAGCCGCACGAGATCGCGACGGCGCTGGGCGACATCGTGCGCCGGGAGTGCGAGTCGGCGGGGCTGCGGGTGCCGCGGCTGTCGGTCGAGCCGGGGCGCGCGATCGTCGGCCCGACGGCCTTCACGCTCTACGAGGTCGGCACGGTCAAGGAGCTGGACGGGCTGCGGACGTATGTGTCCGTGGACGGCGGGATGTCGGACAACATCCGCACGGCGCTCTACGACGCGGAGTACAGCGTCGCGCTGGTGTCGCGCACCTCCGAGGCCCAGCCGATGCTCTCGCGCGTGGTCGGCAAGCACTGTGAGAGTGGCGACATCGTCGTACGCGATGCCTTCCTGCCGGCGGATGTGGCGCCCGGGGATCTGCTCGCGGTGCCGGCGACCGGCGCGTACTGCCGTTCCATGGCGAGCAACTACAACCACTCGCTGCGGCCGCCGGTCGTCGCGGTGAAGGACGGTGCGGCCAGGGTGATCGTCCGGCGGGAGACGGAGGAAGATCTCCTGCGGTTGGATGTCGGGTAGGGCCGGATCGCCGGATCCCGACCCCTGGTGAAATAAATGTCTCGGCATCTGGACGACGGGCGGAAACTGCCGTCCGGTGCGTGAGACTTGTGCATGAGCAAGCTGGAATTCGCTGATCGATGAGAAGCAGAGGTCGAATGATGCGTACGCGTCCGCTGAAAGTGGCGCTCCTGGGCTGTGGTGTGGTCGGCTCAGAGGTGACGCGCATCATGACGACGCACGCCGACGACCTCGCCGCCCGTATCGGTGCGCCCGTGGAGCTCGCCGGGATCGCCGTCCGCCGCCCCGACAAGGTGCGCGAGGGCGTCCCGGCCGAGCTGGTCACCACCGATGCGACCGCGCTCGTCAAACGCGGCGACATTGATGTCGTGATCGAGGTCATCGGCGGGATCGAACCGGCCCGCACGCTGATCACCACCGCTTTCGAGCACGGCGCCAGCGTGGTCTCCGCCAACAAGGCGCTGGTCGCGGCGGACGGCGCGGCGCTGCACGCGGCGGCCGAGGCCAATGGCGCGGACCTGTATTACGAGGCCGCCGTCGCCGGTGCGATCCCGCTGGTGCGGCCGCTGCGCGAGTCGCTGGCCGGGGACAAGGTCAACCGGGTGCTCGGCATCGTCAACGGCACCACCAACTTCATCCTCGACAAGATGGACTCCACCGGGGCCGGCTACAGCGAGGCCCTGGACGAGGCCACCGCGCTCGGCTACGCGGAGGCCGACCCGACCGCCGATGTCGAGGGCTTCGACGCCGCCGCCAAGGCCGCGATCCTGGCCGGTATCGCCTTCCACACCCGCGTGACCATCGATGATGTGCACCGCGAGGGCCTCACGGAGGTCACCGCCGCCGATATCGCCTCCGCCAAGCGGATGGGCTGCACGGTCAAGCTGCTGGCCATCTGCGAGCGGGCCGCGGACGGTGCGTCGGTGACCGCGCGGGTGCACCCCGCGATGATTCCGCTGACGCATCCGCTCGCCTCGGTCCGCGAGGCGTACAACGCCGTCTTCGTCGAGGCCGAGGCGGCCGGGCAGCTGATGTTCTACGGGCCCGGGGCGGGCGGTGCGCCGACCGCCTCCGCGGTCCTCGGCGACCTCGTCGCGGTCTGCCGCAACAAGCTCGCCGGGGCCACCGGACCGGGCGAGTCCGCCTACACCCGGCTGCCCGTCAGCCCCATGGGCGCGGTCATCACGCGCTACCACATCAGCCTCGATGTGGCCGACAAGCCCGGCGTGCTCGCGCAGGTCGCGAACATCTTCGCCGAACACGGCGTATCGATCGATACGGTCCGTCAGCAGGGCAAGGACGGCGAGGCATCCCTCGTCATCGTCACCCACCGAGCGGCGGACGCGGCCCTGTCGTCGACCGTCGGGGCACTGCGCGAGCTGGACACCGTGCGCGGTGTCGCCAGCATCATGCGGGTCGAAGGGGAGTAAAGGAACCCATGTCTGCCAATTCCACCGCGAGCCGTCAGTGGCGCGGAATCATCGAGGAATACCGTGACCGGCTGCCGGTCAGCGACACGACCGAGGTCGTCACCCTCCGGGAGGGCGGCACCCCCCTCGTCCCGGCGCAGCTGCTCTCCGAGCGCACCGGCTGCGAGGTGCACCTCAAGGTCGAGGGTGCCAACCCCACCGGTTCCTTCAAGGACCGCGGCATGACGATGGCCATCACGCGGGCCAAGGAGGAGGGCGCCAAGGCGGTCATCTGCGCCTCCACCGGCAACACCTCCGCATCGGCCGCCGCCTACGCGGTCCGGGCCGGCATGGTCTGCGCCGTCCTCGTCCCGCAGGGCAAGATCGCGCTCGGCAAGATGGGCCAGGCGCTGGTCCACGGCGCGAAGATCCTCCAGGTCGACGGAAATTTCGACGACTGTCTGACGCTGGCCCGGAGCCTGTCCGACAACTACCCCGTCGCACTTGTGAACTCCGTGAACCCGGTGCGCATCGAGGGCCAGAAGACCGCGGCCTTCGAAATCGTCGACATGCTCGGCGACGCCCCCGACATCCATGTGCTGCCCGTCGGCAACGCCGGCAACATCACGGCGTACTGGCGGGGCTACAAGGAGTACGCGGCCGACGGCATCGCCTCGCACACCCCGCGGATGTGGGGCTTCCAGGCGTCCGGCAGCGCGCCGATCGTGCGCGGTGAGGTCGTCAAGGACCCGACCACCATCGCCACCGCGATCCGCATCGGCAACCCGGCCTCGTGGTCGTACGCCCAGCAGGCGCGGGACGAGTCCGGCGGCTTCATCGACGACGTGACCGACCGTCAAATCCTGGCCGCATACCGTCTGTTGGCGGCGCGGGAGGGCGTCTTCGTGGAGCCCGCCTCGGCCGCGTCGGTGGCCGGTCTGCTCAAGGCCGCTGAGGAGGGCAAGGTCGACCCCGGCCAGCGCATCGTCTGCACGGTCACCGGCAACGGCCTCAAGGACCCGGACTGGGCGGTGGCCGGAGCGCCGCAGCCGGTCACGGTCCCGATCGACGCGGACGCCGCGGCCGAGCGCCTGGGCCTCGTCTAGGACCCGGCGGCCGTACGGGCGGATGCGCGCGTACGGCACCCGGTGACGGGGCGGCTCGTGCCCCGTCACCCCCCGCGCAGCAAATTGCGCAAAGGCTGCAAAGATCACCAAAGGAAGCGTCGGGGCACAGGAGGCGCGCGACACGCATCGTGCGCCTCCTGTGCGCCCTATGTCGCGACAGAACCTTCCTTCGATAGGCTGGCAGCCAACTCCCCTCCCCACGGCATAACGCAGTGGTGTTCAGGGCAGGTCAGAACAGACCCCAGGAACCGGCCGGGCACTTCGGTGCCGCGGCGCTCCGGGGCAGTACCGCAGCATCAATCAAGGAGAGTCATCGAGCGATGGCCGGTCCCGCGTTCCGCGCCGCCGCCGTCCGGGTGCGCACCCCCGCTACCAGCGCCAATCTCGGTCCCGGCTTCGATGCCCTGGGTCTTTCCCTGGGCCTGTTCGACGATGTCGTGGTGCGCGTCGCCGACTCCGGACTGCACATCGACATCGCAGGTGAGGGCGCCGACACCCTCCCGCGCGACGAGAGTCATCTGCTCGTACGGTCGATGCGCGCCGCCTTCGAGCTGCTCGGCGGGCAGCCGCGCGGCCTGGAAATCGTCTGCGCCAACCGTATTCCGCACGGCCGCGGCCTGGGGTCCTCCTCGGCCGCCATCTGCGCGGGCATCGTCGCCGCCCGCGCCGTGACGATAGGCGGTGAACAGAAGCTCGACGACGCCGCGCTGCTGGAGCTGGCCACCGAGATCGAGGGCCACCCCGACAACGTCGCCGCCTGTCTGCTGGGCGGATTCACGCTCGCCTGGATGGACACCGGAACCGCGCATGCGATCCGGATGGATCCCGCTGATTCCATCGTTCCGGTGGTCTTCGTCCCCGGGAAGCCGGTGCTGACCGAGACCGCCCGTGGACTGCTGCCGCGCACCGTCCCGCATGTGGACGCCGCGGCCAACGCCGGCCGCGCCGCACTGCTCGTCGAGGCCCTGACCAGGCGCCCCGAGCTGCTGCTAGCCGCGACCGAGGACCGACTCCACCAGGAGTACCGCGCCCCCGCGATGCCGGAGAGCGTGGCCCTGGTGAACCGACTGCGTGCGGACGGCGTCCCCGCAGTCGTGTCCGGTGCGGGCCCCACGGTGCTCGCGCTGGTCGAGGACGCGGCGGCCGACAAGGTCGCGGCACTGGCGGGAGAGGGGTGGGCGGCCAACCGGCTGACCCTCGATGCGGCGGGCACCTGCGTACTGCCGCTCGCCGGGTGATCACGCGGGTGATCGACGATTGCCGGTCTTGGAGAGGGGGAATGTTTGTTGGACCCGGTAGTGTTAACCTCAAGTCAGTACTCGACGCCTGAGTGGCGCGGTGCTTCGTGTCCCCCATAGGGACCACTTTCTTCCGGGAGCCTCCCAAACTGCTCGGAGCAATGGCCTGAGCAGGTGTGAGCACGCTCCGGAATCGGCGTGACGACATGGGCCACTCTGCATCTCTTCACGCCGGCGCCATGAACTGATCTCTCCGCCACTTCCGGCGGGACCACCGCCCCGGCACCGGTCCACAAGACCAAGGACCCAGCCGGACAGCACAACCGGTCGCCGAGCCAGACAGGCCGACGCCCGCTCCAGGGAAGGACCCTTCGTGAGCGACACCACCGATCTGATGGGCGCGCGCACCGATGGCAGTGCCACCGCGCCCGCCACGGACGCTCCCGCCGCGCCTGCTACCACGCGGCGCCGCCGTTCCGGCACCGGCCTTGACGGCATGGTCCTGGCGGAGCTTCAGCAGGTCGCCTCAGGCCTCGGTATCAAGGGCACCGCGCGGATGCGCAAGAGCCAGCTGATCGAGGTCATCAAGGAGAAGCAGGCCGGAGGCTCAGGCTCCGCAGCCAAGGCCGACGCGCCTGCCGACACCGAGACCAAGCCCAAGCGCCGGACCACCTCCAAGGCCCGTACCAGCGACGACGGCGCGGAGCAGGCGGCCGGCAAGGCCGCCAAGTCCGCCAAGGGCGACAAGGCCGCGGACCAGGCCCAGCAGCAGATCGACATCCCCGGTCAGCCGGTCAGCGACGAGCAGCCGGCCGGCGAGCGCCGCCGGCGTCGCGCCACCTCCGCCGCGGGCAGCCCCGAGGCCGCCTCGGGCGACCTCAAGACCGACACCAAGGTCGAGGCGAAGACCGAGGTCAAGGCGGAAGCCAAGACCGACACCGCGGTCTCCCCGCAGGAGACCGGCGAGGGCCGGCCCGGCAAGGGCGAGCGCCAGGACCGTGGCGACCGTCAGGACCGCGGCCAGAAGGGTGACCGTGGCGACCGCGGTGACCGCGGCCAGCGCCAGCGCGACCGCCGTAAGGGCGACGCCGGCGACGGCGGCGGTCAGGGCGGTCAGGGCGGTCAGGGCGGCCAGCGCCAGCGGGACCGCGGCGACCGCCGTCCCGATGACGACGACGACTTCGAGGGCGGCCGCCGGGGCCGTCGCGGCCGCTACCGCGACCGCCGGGGCCGTCGCGGCGGCCGTGAGGACTTCGGCAACGAGCCGCAGGTCTCCGAGGACGACGTCCTGATCCCGGTCGCGGGCATCCTCGACATCCTCGACAACTACGCGTTCATCCGGACCTCCGGCTACCTGCCCGGCCCGAACGACGTCTACGTCTCGCTCGCTCAGGTCCGTAAGAACGGTCTGCGCAAGGGTGACCACGTCACCGGCGCGGTCCGCCAGCCCAAGGACGGCGAGCGGCGCGAGAAGTTCAACGCGCTGGTCCGCCTCGACACGGTCAACAGCGTGGCGCCCGAACAGGGCCGCGGACGGCCGGAGTTCGGGAAGCTGACGCCCCTCTACCCGCAGGAGCGGCTGCGCCTGGAGGGTGAGTCGGGCGGCCTGACGACCCGGATCATCGACCTGGTCACGCCGATCGGCAAGGGCCAGCGAGGGCTGATCGTGGCCCCGCCGAAGACCGGCAAGACCATGATCATGCAGGCGATCGCCAACTCGATCACCCGCAACAACCCCGAGTGCCACCTGATGGTCGTCCTCGTCGACGAGCGTCCGGAAGAGGTCACCGACATGCAGCGGTCGGTGAAGGGCGAGGTCATCTCCTCGACCTTCGACCGCCCGGCCGAGGACCACACCACCGTCGCCGAGCTGGCCATCGAGCGCGCCAAGCGCCTCGTCGAGCTGGGTCACGACGTGGTCGTCCTGCTGGACTCGATCACCCGTCTGGGCCGTGCGTACAACCTCGCCGCCCCGGCCTCGGGCCGCATCCTGTCCGGTGGTGTCGACTCGACCGCGCTCTACCCGCCGAAGCGCTTCTTCGGTGCGGCGCGCAACATCGAGGACGGCGGCTCGCTGACCATCCTGGCCACCGCGCTGGTCGAGACCGGCTCGCGGATGGACGAGGTGATCTTCGAGGAGTTCAAGGGCACCGGCAACCTGGAGCTCAAGCTCGACCGCAAGCTCTCGGACAAGCGCATCTTCCCGGCGGTGGACGTGGACGCGTCCAGCACCCGTAAGGAAGAGATCCTCATGGGCAGCGACGAGCTCGCCATCGTGTGGAAGCTGCGCCGGGTGCTGCACGCCCTGGACCAGCAGCAGGCCATCGAGCTGCTGCTGGACAAGATGAAGCAGACGAAGTCCAACGCGGAGTTCCTGCTCCAGATCCAGAAGACGACCCCGACCGCGGGCAACGGCAACGACTGACGCCCGCCGGGCGCGTCCTGGCGCCGTACACCGAGCCCTCCTCGCCCTCACGGGTGAGGGGGGCTTTGTGCTGAGCGGCCCCCGGCCTCTATGGCCACGGTCCGCGGACGGTGATCTGTGACCTGAGCCGCGCCCCGGAGGCCGCCTCACGGGCGCGCTTGAGACCTTCCGCACAGATCCGCGCAAGCCGCACAGTTTCAGCCATGGCGGAAAAAGGGTCGAAAGCCCAGGTAGGGAAGGCGAAGGTCCCGGGGCCGGCTGCCCGGCCGCCGCGGATTTCTAAGAAAGCGCTCATGACCCGCTGTGCAACCCTTCCCGTCGACCTCCCGTCTGACAAGGAGCAAAACGCCGTGGCAGCACTCCGCACGGCGGCGGCGAGGGCAGCCGAGCGAACGAGGACTGAGGAGCAGATGGCGGACAGCAGCGGGACCGTGGAGACGGCCGAAAGCCGTGCCCGCGCCATACGTCCCACGGGACGTCGGCGCAAGGGGCCGACCCGGCGCCGCCGAGTAGTGACCATCACTGTGTGCGCGTTGACCAGTGTGGTGCTGCTCGGTGGTGCCGGACTCGGCTACGTCTACTTCAAGCTCAACGGCAATCTGAAGGGCGTCGACATCAACGCCGCCCTCGGACACGACCGGCCGAAGAACGTCGACGACGGCTCGATGGACATCCTCGTGATGGGCTCCGACTCCCGCGCCGGCAAGAACAACGAGTACGGCAGGGACGAGGGCGCCGCGCGCTCCGACACCGCGATGATCGTGCACGTCTACAAGGGCCGTAAGAAGGCCAGTGTGGTCAGCGTCCCCCGGGACACCATGATCAAGCGCCCCGACTGCTCCAAGGACGGCAAGGACGTCCCCGGAGCGAACCGGGCGATGTTCAACACCGCGTTCGAGGTCGGCGGCCCGGCCTGCGCCGTCAAGACCGTCGAATCGATCAGCGGCATCCGGATGGACCACTTCCTCGAGGTCGACTTCACCGGCTTCAAGAAGCTCATCGACGCGCTGGGCGGGGTGGAGATCACCACCAGCAAGGCGATCGACGACAACAGCAGCCATCTGCATCTGAAGCCCGGCACCCACACGCTGGACGGTGAGCACGCCCTCGGCCTCGTCCGGACCCGGCACGGCGTCCCCGGCGGCGACGGCAGTGACCTCGGCCGCATCCAGCTCCAGCAGACCTTCATCAAGGCCCTGATGAAGCAGGTCAAGAACGTCGGGGTGCTCACCAACCCCACCAAGCTCTACGACATCGCCGACACCGCCACCAAGGCCATCACCACCGACACCGACCTCAACTCGGTGAGTGAACTGACCGGCCTGGCCAAGAGCCTGGGCAACATAGGCACGGAGAACATCGACATGATGACGCTGCCGGTGACCTACGACCCCCAGGACCCCGACCGGGTGCTGCCGCTGACCAAGCAGAGCCGCCAGGTCTGGGACGCGCTCCGGCAGGACAAGGAGATCCCCAAGTCCGCCATCAAGGGCTCGGCCGGTGACAAGGGCGGCACGGAGAACTACGTGAAGTAGCCGATGCCCTGCCGTTCCGGGGTCCGGCGGCCCCGGAACCGGGCAGGGAATAGTTGCGGCCGCACCCCGGTTTTGGGAGATACGGCTAGTCCTGGCAGACTGGACCGTCGGCCCCGGTTCACGTGACGCAACCCGCGACACGACCCGGTGCACTCCCGAACCTAGGAGAATCCCTTGAAGCGCGACATCCACCCGGAGTACGTCGAGACCCAGGTCAGCTGCACCTGTGGCGCGTCCTTCACCACCCGTAGCACGGTCGCCAGCGGCACGGTCCGCGCCGACATCTGCTCCGAGTGCCACCCGTTCTACACGGGCAAGCAGAAGATCATGGACACGGGCGGCCGCGTGGCCCGCTTCGAGGCCCGCTTCGGCAAGGGCGCCGCTCCCAAGAAGTAGCGACCCTCAAGGCGCCGGTCTCCGGTCGCCCCTGCTCAGGGGTGACCGGACCGGCGTTTTGTCGTCCTGGCCCTTGGCCCCCGTACGGGGGTCCCGGGGCCCGCGGCGCAGCACCCCCGACGGGCCGGCGCCCCGGTACTCCGGTCATCACAGCAGCCAGTAGAGGAACTCCACGATGTTCGAGGCGGTCGAAGAACTGGTCGGCGAGCACGCCGATCTCGAGAAGCGGCTGGCCGATCCCGCGGTCCACGCCGACCAGCGCGAG
Organism: Streptomyces sp. bgisy130; assembly: GCF_057708345.1. Classification (NCBI taxonomy): domain Bacteria; kingdom Bacillati; phylum Actinomycetota; class Actinomycetes; order Kitasatosporales; family Streptomycetaceae; genus Streptomyces; species Streptomyces sp. bgisy130. The sequence continues at coordinate 3,312 of NZ_JBYISA010000039.1, read as the reverse complement.
GCCATGCGGCTCAACAAGCGCTATGCCGAGCTGACCCCGATCATCGCGACGTACCGCGACTGGAAGCAGACCGGCGAGGACATGGAGACCGCGCGCGAACTCAGCCAGGACGACCCGGACTTCGCCGATGAGGTCAAGGAGCTCGACGCCCGGCGCGAGGAGCTGACCGAGAAGCTGCGGCTGCTGCTCGTCCCGCGCGACCCCAGCGACGACAAGGACGTCATCCTTGAAGTCAAGGCCGGTGAGGGCGGCGAGGAGTCCGCGCTGTTCGCCGGCGACCTGCTGCGGATGTATCTGCGCTACGCCGAGCGGGCCGGCTGGAAGACCGAGATCCTGGAGGCCAACGAGTCCGACCTCGGCGGCTACAAGGACGTCCAGGTCGCCGTGAAGACCAAGGGCGGGGGCGGCGCCACCGAGCCCGGTCAGGGCGTCTGGGCGCGGCTGAAGTACGAGGGCGGGGTGCACCGCGTCCAGCGGGTGCCCGCCACCGAGTCGCAGGGCCGCATCCACACCTCCGCGGCCGGTGTGCTGGTCACGCCCGAGGCCGAGGAGGTCGAGGTCGAGATCGGCCCCAACGACCTGCGGATCGACGTCTACCGCTCCTCCGGCCCCGGCGGCCAGTCGGTCAACACCACCGACTCCGCGGTGCGCATCACGCACCTGCCCACCGGCATCGTCGTCTCCTGCCAGAACGAGAAGAGCCAGCTCCAGAACAAGGAGCAGGCGCTGCGCATCCTGCGCTCCCGGCTGCTGGCCGCCGCCCAGGAAGAGGCCGAGCGGGAGGCGTCGGACGCCCGGCGCAGCCAGGTCCGCACGGTCGACCGCTCCGAGCGCATCCGGACGTACAACTTCCCGGAAAACCGCATCTCGGACCACCGGGTCGGCTTCAAGGCGTACAACTTGGACCAGGTACTCGACGGCGAGCTCGACCCGGTCATCCAGGCGTGTGTCGACGCCGACTCGGCCGCCAAGCTCGCCGCCGCCCAGTAAGCCCGCACGACCCGGTCCCCGCCGGCCCCGGCCGCTCGACGGCGAACCCGCACCATGAAGACGCAGCGCACTAGGAGGAAGGCCCCGTGAACCTTCTGCTCGCCGAGGTGGCTCAGGCCACCCAGCGGCTGGCCGACGCCGGTGTGCCCTCGCCGCGCTTCGACGCCGAGGAACTCGCCGCGTTCGTGCACGGCGTCAAACGGGGGGAGCTGCACCACGTCAAGGACGCGGACTTCGACGCCCGCTACTGGGAGGCCGTCGCCCGCCGTGAGGCCCGTGAGCCGCTCCAGCACATCACCGGACGGGCGTTCTTCCGCTACCTCGAACTCGCCGTCGGGCCCGGGGTGTTCGTGCCCCGCCCGGAGACCGAATCGGTGGTCGGCTGGGCGATAGACGCGGTCCGGGCCATGGATGTCGTCGAACCGCTGATCGTCGACCTGTGCACCGGCTCGGGGGCGATCGCCCTCGCCCTGGCACAGGAGGTGCCCCGCTCGCGGGTGCACGCCGTGGAGCTGTCCGAAGAAGCCCTTGACTACGCCCGTAAGAACGTCGAGGGGTCCCGCGTCGTTCTCCATCACGGCGACGCGCTGACCGCGCTTCCCGAACTGGACGGGCAGGTCGACCTGGTCGTCTCCAACCCGCCGTACATCCCGCTGACCGAGTGGGAGTACGTCGCACCCGAGGCCCGCGACCACGACCCCGAGCTCGCGCTGTTCTCGGGCCAGGACGGCCTGGACACCATCCGGGGCATCGAGCGGACCGCACACCGCCTGCTGCGGCCCGGCGGCGTGGTCGTCATCGAGCATGCCGACACCCAGGGCGGGCAGGTGCCGTGGATCTTCACCGAGGAGCGGGGCTGGGCCGATGCGGCCGATCACCCGGACCTCAACAACAGGCCCCGTTTCGCCACCGCCCGCCGGGCGACGCCATGACGTGGCCCGCTTCGGCGCCTGATGCAGCCGATGCATCCGAAGTATTCGTTTCGCACGAGGAGGTCCCGTAATGGCACGGCGATACGACTGTAGCGACGCGACCGACCGCACCACCGGTCTGCGCGAGGCCGCCTCGGCCGTCCGCCGCGGTGAGCTGGTCGTGCTGCCGACCGACACCGTCTACGGCATCGGCGCGGACGCCTTCAGCGCCGAGGCCGTCGGCGACCTGCTGGAGGCCAAGGGCCGCGGCCGCGGTATGCCCTCCCCGGTTCTCGTCGGGTCCCCCAACACCCTGCACGGCCTGGTCACCGACTTCTCCGAGCAGGCCTGGGAGCTGGTCGACGCCTTCTGGCCCGGTGCGCTCACCCTCGTCGCCAAGCACCAGCCGTCGCTGACCTGGGACCTGGGCGAGACCCGCGGCACGGTCGCCGTACGGATGCCGCTGCACCCCGTCGCGATCGAGCTGCTCACCGACTTCGGTCCGATGGCCGTCTCCAGTGCCAACCTCACCGGCCACCCTTCCCCGCAGGACTGCGACGCCGCCCAGGAAATGCTGGGCGACTCGGTCTCCGTCTACCTGGACGGCGGCCCGACGCCCGCCGCCGTTCCGTCCTCGATCGTCGATGTCACCGGCAGGATCCCGGTGCTGCTGCGCGAGGGCGCGATCAGCGCGGAAGAGCTGCGCAAGGTGGTACCCGAGCTCGAGGTGGCCAATTGATGGCGCCCCTGGGGCGTGGCATAGCGGGACCAGGCGGCGACACCCCTGTATCCCCCTCCCCTTTTCGGATTCTCCACGTCAGCACCGGCAACGTCTGCCGCTCGCCGATCACCGAGCGGCTGCACCGCCATGCCCTGGAACTGCGGCTCGGTGCCTCCCGCAGTGGTGGGCTGCTCGTGGAGAGCGCCGGAACCTGGGGCCACGAGGGCGCCCCGATGGAGACGCACGCCGCCACGGTGCTCACCGACTACGGCGCCGACCCGGCCGGCTTCCTCGGCCGTGAGCTGCTCGACGAGCACGTCATCCGCGCCGACCTGGTGCTCACCGCCACCCGCGACCACCGCGCCCAGGTCATCTCGATGGGCCATTCGGCGGGGCTGCGCACCTTCACGCTGAAGGAGTTCAACCGGCTGGTGCGGGCCATAGACCCGGCCACGCTGCCCGAGCCCGATCCGGACCTGCCGGACGGCGGGCTGGTCGAGCGCGCCCGTGCGCTGGTCGGCGCCGCCGCGGCGCTGCGCGGCTGGCTGCTGGCGCCCAACCCGGAGTCCGACGAGGTCTACGACCCCTACGGCGCCCCCATCACTTTCTTCCGCTCCATCGGCGACGAGATCAACCAGGCACTCGACCCGGTCGTCACCGCCCTCACGGGGCTCCCGGCGCGCGCCTAGA
>NZ_JBYISA010000038.1:0-68953 GCF_057708345.1 Streptomyces sp. bgisy130 | reverse complement strand
AGCGGGGAGGGGCGGAGCGCGGGCGGGGCACGGTCCGGCGGGCGACGTGCGGGACGGGCACAGAGAGCCGGCCGGCGTCGGTGGGCGCGGCACAGGCGGGGCAGGGGGCGTCGAGGTGGGCGCGGACCAGGTCGGGGAAGGCGCGCAGCAGGCTGCCGGCGGTGCCCGCCGCGGCGTCGAGCAGTCCGCAGGCGCCGCGGCCGGGCAGGGCGGTGGACCAGCGCTCCAGCCGGGTGAGGAGTCCCGCGTCGGCGGTGCCGTTCGTCAGCGCGCCGACGGCGTCGCGGACGGAGCCGGTGCCCGCGACGCAGATGCCGCACTGCCGCGCGCTCTCGGCGGCGAGATGGGCGACGGCGGCGGAGGCGAGGGAGACCGGGCACTCGTCGGGGGCGAGGAAGCGGATCGCCCCGCAGCCGAGGGCCGTACCCGCGGCCGCGAGGGTGTCCGGGTCCAGCGCGAGGTCGAGGTGTGCGGGACCGATCAGCCCGCCGAAGAGGCCGCCCATGAGGGCGCCGGCCGGCTCCGGGGTGCCCTGGGCCCGTGCCAGGGTCCGCAGGGTGCAGCCGTAGGGCACCTCGGCGAGCAGGGGTTCGGCGCCACCGCCCGCGAGGGTGACCAGGGTGGCGCGGGCGGTGCGCCGCCGGTGGTCCGGCTGTGCGGCGATGAGCGCGATGCGGGCCAGCGTCTCGACGTTGGCGACGAGGGTCGGTGCGCCGCCTACGCCCTGTTGGTAGGGGCGGGGCGGTTTGGCGGTGGGGAGGGCGGGGCCGCCGTTGATCCGGCGGACCACGGCGCTCTCCTCCCCCGCGACATAGGTGTGCGGGGTGTCGACGACGTCGCACGGCAGCCGCGGGGCCCGTTCGGCGAGTGCCCGGCGGATACGCTCGCCCGCCGCGGTGTCGGAGACATAGACATAGCCGCGTTCCGCGCCGGTGATCTCCGCGGCCCGTGCCAGCCCGTCCAGGACCAGATGCGGGCGGGCCCGCAGCAGCCAGCGGTCCTTGACGGAACCGGGCTCGCCCTCCTCGCCGTTCGCCACGACGACGGGGCGGGGCCCGGCGTCGCGGACGGCGCGGAGCTTCGCGGCGGTGGGGTAGCCGGCGCCGCCCCGGCCGCGCAGGGTGCCGTCGATCCGGTCGAGGAGCTCCGCCGCGCCGATCGCCGTGCGGTAGCCGCCGGCGGCCACATACGCCCTGGCGTCCTCGGTCACGTCCGGTGCCGCGCCGAGCACGGAGGGGGTGCCCGGCGGTATCAGGGAGTCGATCCCGGTCATCCTCGGTCTCCGTCCGGTGGAGTGGTGCGCAGGGTGCGCACCGCGCGTTCCAGGGCGCTGCGGTCCGCGGCCGTCCGGTCGTAGCCCGGTCCGGGGAGGCCGATCAGCATGCGGTGGTGGTCGAGCACGACCTCGGCCGCGCGGAGGGCGGCCCGGCGGTCGCCGGGGCGGGTACGGCGGGCGACCGCGGTCACCAGGCCGGTCACCTCGGCGAGGTAGCGCAGCCAGCCGTGCTGGGTGCCGTGCAGGATCAGCCGCTCGACGCGGCGCCGTTCGGCCTCGGTCGCCGCCGCGGGGGCGTCCGTCATCCGTGGCGCGGCGGTACGCAGGGCCGCGACGGTGGCGGGCAGTTCCCGTTCGGGTTCGGGTGTGAGCCCGAGCCAGATCAGGTTCCGACGACCGCTCATGCGTGCCTCCGGGGAGAGGGGTGGGGTGCCGGCGCGACTCGGGTCAGGGCAGCTGGGTGCGGTGCCGTGGCTCGGTGCCGGGGTGAGGTGCCGTTGCGGGGGTTCGGCCGACGGATCGGGGCGCGGGGCGCCCGCTCGCTTCCGGGATCCGTGCGGCGGAGCGCCGGAGCAGCGATGGGACTATGCTAACTAATCAATTAGTCAGGACACAAGTCTTGACTTCGTTGAAACCCGCCAGCAATCTGACTGACCAATTAGTCAGCACGGGATCCGGTGCGCCGGCCCAGAGGCGTTTTCCCCCACGCCCAGCCGCCTCCGCACCCAGCACCCGTGCGGCATGGAGGAGTGACCCGATGCACCCCGAAGCCACCACGGCACCGACGGGACAGACGGAACAGGATGTCCCCGGGCAGGCACTGCCCGCCCGCTACTACACCGACCCGGCCACGGCCACCGCCGAGACGCGGCACATCTTCGCCAAGTCCTGGCAGCTGGTGTGCCATGAGTCCGATCTCCCCGGCCCCGGCGCCCGGGTCGCCGCCACCGTCGCCGACCGCGAGGTCCTGGTCGTCCGCACCGAGGACGGCACCCTGGCCGGGCACCTCAATGTGTGCCGGCACCGCGGCACCCGGCTGGTCGACGCCCCCGAGGCGTCCGGCAAGGCCATCCGCTGCCCGTATCACGGCTGGACGTACAAGCTCGACGGACGGCTGGTCGGGGCGCCCGAAGCACGGCAGATCCCCTGCCTGGACAAGCCCGCGCTCGGCCTCTTCCCGGTCCGGGTCGAGTCGTTCCTCGGCTTCGTCTTCGCCAACCTCGACCCGGATGCCGTGCCGCTGGCGGAGCAGTGCGCCGGGCTGGCGGAAGCGGTCGGCCACTACGCCGGGACCGATCTGGTGCCGGTCGGGCGCAGCCGTATCCACGATCTGGCCGGTGCGGAAGTACAGGAGGCCAACTGGAAGGTCGCCGTCGACAACTACCTGGAGGGCTATCACGTACCGGTCGCCCACCCCGGGCTGATGCGGCTGCTCGACTACCAGGGCTACACCAGCGAGATCGACAAGTCCTATGTCCTCTTCGCCTCGCCGCTGCGCGACAAACCGTCCTCGAACTGGGCCGAGCGGCTCTACCAGCGCCTCGCCTCCCCCATGCCGGGGCTGACCGAGGCCGACCGGCGGATCTGGCGGTACGCGGTGATCTACCCCAACACACTCATCGACTTCTACCCCGACCATGTGCTTGCCTGGACCGCCATACCGACGGCGGTCGACCGGGTGGCCGTGCCCGGCGCTTTCTACACGCGCCGTGGGACGAGTGCACGGACCCGGCTCGCGCGCCGGCTCAACATCCACATCGGCTGGATCACCAATGACGAAGACGCCGAATTGGTGGCCCGGGTGCAGAAGGGCCTCGGCACACCGGGCTTCGAGCCGGGCCCGCTGTCCCGCCGGGAAGCCGCGGTCGGCTGGTTCGCCGACCGGGTACGCGACGACCTCGGTGGCGCGATGAGCTGACACCACCGGTAAGACAGCGCCATGAGCCGTCCCCCTCGGCGCGCGACGCCCCGCGCCACGGCTGACAAGGTCCCGCACGGAGGACAGGGCTTCCGTGCATCCCTGACCGCTCCCTGAAGCAGCGCTCATCCCCTACGGAGAGGACCTTATGTCCCCCGAGGAACCCCCGCCTCCGTCCCGGCGCGCCGTACTGCGCTCGGGCGTCGCCGCCGCCTTCGGTCTCGGCCTGGCCGGCTGCGGCTTTCTGCCGGAGGGCCGCAACGCCTTCGGAGACCCGGACCGGCCGATCGACGTCAAGGTGGACGGCGACCTGGTGTATTTCAACTGGGCGGACTTCGTCGCCCCGGCCGTCTTCGACGGATTCGAGAAGGAATACGGCGTCAAGGTCATCCAGTCCAACTTCGACTCGATGGAGGGCATGGCCGCCAAGCTCAACGCCGGGAACCGCTACGACATCATCTTCCCCACCGCGAAGTGGGCGCAGCGGCTGGCCGACGGCGGGCGGCTGCGCCGGATCGACCACTCCCGGCTGTCGCACGCCGACGCGGTGTTCGGCCGGTACCACTACTTCGCCGACCCCTGGTACGACCGCCGCTCCGCGCACACCGTCCCGTTCACCATGTACAAGACGGGCATCGGCTGGCGGAAGGACCGGATCGGCGACGACCTGACCGGATCCTGGGGCGATCTGTGGAACGCCCGCGCCAAGGGAAAGGTCTTCGTCCTCGACGACCGCGACGAGGTGCTCGGGATGGCCGCGCTCAAACTCGGCCTGGACCTCGACACCTCCGACGCGCACGATCTCGCCCGTATCACCGCCACGCTGAAGAGCCTCCGGCCCCGGCTGCGCGGCTTCTCCAGCGACAGCTACAACAACCTGCTCAACGGCAACGCGGTGATGACCCAGGCCTGGAGCGGTGACATGGCCGCCATGCTCGGACAGGCCAAGGACCCGTCCGTACTCGGCTTCGAGGTCGCCCGGGAGGGCGCGCCGATCAACTCGGACTGCTACGCGATCCCCGTCAACGCCCGCCATCCCGGGACGGCGATGCTCTTCATCGACTACATGCTCAGACCCGAGAACGTGCGCAAGAACATCGAGTACATCGGCTATCCCATGCCGGTCGGCGGCAGCGAGGACGTCTACGCCTCGGTCGTGAAGCCGTTCCCGCAGTGTCTGGTCTCCCCCGACGAGCTCACGGCCGACCTCTTCTTCCGCAATGCGTCCTCGAAGGGCGAGCAGGCCCGCGATACCGCCTGGACCCACGTGAAAGCCGGCTGACATGGCACAACGCACCCCCTCCGGGGCACTCCGGGAACGACGCGGGCGCTCCGCGTCCGGCACCCGGCTGTGGACCTGGCTCATGCTCCCCGGCACCCTGTGGATGACCGGGTTCCTCATCGCCTCCCTGATCCTGGTGGCCACCCTGGCCCTGGGCACCACCGACCCCCTCGGCAACCCGCGGTTCGGGTTCAACTTCGACAACATCGCGGCGATGGCCGACCCGGCCTACCGCATCGTGCTGCTGCGCTCGCTGGCGTTCGCCCTGATCGCCTGCGTCGTCTGCCTCATCGTGGCCTATCCGGTCGCCTACACCATCGCCCTGCACGGCGGGCGGTTCAAGAACCTGCTGATCGCCGCGATCGTCGTACCGTTCTTCGCCAACTACCTGGTGCGGATGTACGGCTGGTCGGTGGTGCTGTCCGACGGCGGCCCGGTGCTGAAGGCGCTGCGCGCGGTCGGCCTCGCCGATGCGCACACCAAGATCCTCCAGAGCGGGGTCGGGGTCATCGCCGGGCTCGTCTACGGCTTCATCGTCTTCATGATCATCCCGCTGTACGCGGCACTGGAGCGGATGGATCTCTCGCTGATCGAGGCGGGGCGCGACCTGTACGGAGGGCCCCTGCGGACCTTCTTCTACGTCACCCTCCCGGCGACCCGGCAGGGTGCCGCCGCGGGCGCCGTCCTGGTCTTCCTGCCCGCCATGGGCGACTTCGTAAGCGCCCAATTGATGGGCGGGCCGGACCAGATCATGATCGGCAACCTGATCCAGGACAAGTTCTTCCAGGGCCAGAACTGGCCGCTCGGCTCCGCCCTCACCATGCTGATGATGGCGGTGCTCTTCATCGGGATGCTCGGCTATCTGCGACGCACCCGCAAGGACGAGGCGGAGGCCGCCCGATGACGCTCCGCACCCCGCACCGCCGCGGCACCGACCGCCGGCCCCGGCTCGCCCTCACGGTCACCACCCTCTTCTTCCTCCTCCTCTACCTCCCCATCGCGGTGGTCGTCCTCTTCTCCTTCAACGGCCAGAAGTCGCTCACCGTCTTCAAGGGCGTAAGCCTCCGCTGGTACTCCGCCTTCTTCCACGACAACGTGCTGCTCGAGTCGCTCGGGATGAGCCTGCGGGTCTCGCTGGTGGCGATGGCGGGGTCCGTGATCCTGGGCGTGGCACTGGCCCTGGGGCTGGTGCGCTGCCGTACCCGGCTCGGCTCGCTGGCCGGTCTGATCATGCTGGTCCCGCTGATCACCCCGGAGATCGTCACCGGGGTCGCCGCGATGCTGCTCTTCAAGGGCATGGACATCACCCTCTCCTCCGGCACCGTGATGCTCGCCGAGATCACCTTCTCCATCTCCTATGTGACGGTGATCCTGCGCTCGCGGATCGCCGCTCTCAACCCGGAGGTCGAGGAGGCGGCGATGGACCTCGGGGCCACCCGCTGGCAGGCCCTGCGGCTGGTCACCCTGCCCGCGCTGCTGCCCAGCATCCTGGCCTCGGCGGTGCTCATCTTCGCCCTGGTCTTCGACGACTTCGTGCTGGCCTACTTCACCACCGGCGTGGACCCGCAGCCGCTGTCCGTCCGCATCTACTCGGCGATCCGGTTCGGCGTGCAGCCCACCATCAACGCGGTCGGCACGCTGATGCTCGTCGGTTCCATCGGCCTCATCGGGCTCGCCCTGGCCATCCCGCGTCTGTTCGGCCGCCGCGGTGGCCTCGATCTGCTCTCCGGGAAGTGACACCCATGACCTCCTCCGACGCCCCCTCCCCCGGTGCGGCCCCGGCCGTCGACCCGCCCGCCGTCCGGCTCGACAACATCAGCAAGAACTACGGCGGTTCCTACGCGGTACAGGACCTCTCCCTGGACATCGCACCCGGCGAGTTCTTCTCCCTGCTGGGCCCGTCCGGCTGCGGCAAGACCACCTCACTGCGGATGATCGGCGGCTTCACCGACCCCACCGCGGGCACCATCCTGCTCAGCGGTGAGGACGTGACCGCGCTCCCGCCGGACAAGCGCAACGTCAATACGGTCTTCCAGAGCTACGCCCTCTTCGACCATCTCTCGGTGGCCGACAATGTGGCCTTCGGACTCAAGCGCAAGGGCGTCGGCCGGGCCGAGATCCGCGAGCGGGTCGGCGCCATGCTCGACCGGGTGCAGCTCGGCGGTCTCGGCGACCGCAAGCCCGGTACCCTCTCCGGCGGTCAGCGGCAGCGGGTGGCGCTGGCCCGTGCCCTGGTCAACCGGCCCCAGGTGCTGCTGCTGGACGAGCCGCTGGCCGCGCTCGACCTCAAGCTGCGGCGGCGGATGCAGGTCGAACTCAAGCAGATCCAGCGCGAGGTCGGCATCACCTTCGTCTTCGTCACCCATGACCAGGACGAGGCGCTGACCATGTCGGACCGGGTGGCGGTGATGAACGAGGGCCACGTGGAGCAGTGCGGAACGCCGGAGGATGTCTACGAACGCCCCGCGAGCCGCTTCGTGGCGTCCTTCATGGGGACCTCCAACCTGGTCCCCGGCACCTACCGCGACGGGCGGGTCGTCCTCGACTGCGGCCCGGCGCTGCCGGTCGGCGACCGCAACGGCGTCACCGACGGCAGCAGCGTCAGCCTGTCGATCCGGCCCGAGAAGATCTGGCTCTCCGACTTCGAACCGGGCATGGCGCTGGTGCAGGGCGTGGTGCGGGAGACCGTCTACTCCGGCCCCACCACCACCTATCTGATCGAACTCGCCCCCGGCGTCACGGTGTCCGTACTGGAGCAGAACACCGACCGCTCGCGCATGGAGGACCGCTGGTGCGGCGGCGAGAGCGTGGAGATCGGCTGGAAGCCGGAGCACTGCCTGGTCCTGGACTAGGTCGTCGTGTCCGCTCCGGCACCGATCTCCGACCGGGCCCTGGTGTACCCGCCCCAGCCGCCCGCCGACAGCAAAGGAACTCCCCCATGAACCACGATGTCATCGTGCTCGGTGCCGGGCTCGCCGGGCTCGCCGCGGCGCGGGACCTGAGCGCGGCCGGCGCCGATGTGCTCGTCCTCGAAGCGCGCGACCGGGTCGGCGGGCGCGTCGAGCAGGCCGTGCTGCCCGACGGCCGGCTGGTCCAGCTCGGCGGAGAGGTGGTCGGCCGGGCCCACACCGCCTACCTCGCGCTGGCCGCGGAACTCGGTCTGACCCTCATTCCCAGCTATGTCGCCGAGCCCGGCCGGATGGCGCGGGCCACCGCGGAAGGGGTCTCGGCCGGCGACCCGCCGCACTGGTTCGGCCCGGGTGACGAGGCCGGCCACCGGAAGGTCACCGACGCCTTCGTCGCGCTGGCACGGACCGTGGACCCCGACGACCCGTGGTCCCATCCGCATGCCGCGACCCTCGACCGCCTGTCGGTCGGTGCCTGGCTGCGCGGCGAAGGGGCGAGCCCGGCCGTCGTACGGCTCTGGGAGATCGGCCAACTCGCCCTGGCCAGCGGCTCCTACGAGCGCACCTCGCTGCTCGCCGCACTGCGCAAACACGCCGCGGTCCCCGGTGACGACCCGTACGCCTATGAGGACTGGGAGGGCCTGCGGGTGGCCGAGGGCTCGGCGACGGTGGCGCTGCGGATGGCTACCGAGCTCGGCCGGCGCATCCGGCTCGAAGCGGCCGTCGAAGAGGTGGCAGTGCGGCCGGGAGGCTGCCGGGTGCGGCTGGCCGGCGGGGAGAGTCTGACCGCGGACGCCGTGGTCAGCGCCCTGCCGGTCGGCCCGCTCCGCTCGGTCACGCTGACCGGCGTCTCCGAGGCCCGGCTCGCCTCGCTGCACCGCCAACGGCAGGCCGTCGCGGCCAAGTTCGCCGCGGCCTACGACAAGCCGTTCTGGCGCAGCCTGGACCTCAACGGGCTCTCCGAGTGCGAAGGGGTGCTCGGCAGCACCTGGCCGCAGAGCGAGGGCATCCTCTCCGCGCTGATCCCGCCCGAGCGCTACGGGGTCCTGCTGGGCATGCCCGCCCCGGTCCGGGACCACGAGCTGCTCTCGGACGTGGCCCGGCTCTACGGTGCGGAGGCGTTCCAGCCGTTCACGTCGTATCTGCGGTGGTGGGGCACCGACCCCTGGACCCAGGGGTACGTCACACAGTGGAACCCCGGCGATGTGATGGCGGTCGGTCCGCTGCACGGCTCGCACGAACCGCCCTTCTACGTCTGCGGATCCGACCAGTGGGTCGCCGGCTACATGGAAGGCGCGGTGCGCACCGGCCGCGAGACGGCGCGGGAGGTGCTCCGCCATGGCTGAGGACCCCACCCCCGTCCCGGTACGCAATCATCTCGCGGGGACCGACCGCCCGGCGGCCTCCGGCGCGACGATGGACCTGGTCGACCCCGCCACCGGCGAGGTGCACCGCAGCGCCCCGCGCTCCGGCCCCTCGGACACCGACGCGGCCTGCACCGCCGCGCAGACCGCGCTGGCCCGCTGGTCGCTGACCACCCCCGCCGAGCGGCAGCGGGCGCTGCTGCGGATCGCCGACGCGGTCGAGGAGCACGCCGAGGCCCTGGTGGCCGCCGAGGTCGGGGACACCGGCAAACCGCCGGAGCAGTTCCGGACCGAGGAACTGCCCGCGGTCATCGACACCTTCCGCTATTTCGCGGGGGCGGCACGCAATCTGCCGGGGGCGGCCGCCGCCGAGTACACCGAGGGCCGCACCTCGGTGCTGCGCCGCGAACCGGTCGGGGTCTGCGCCCAGATCACGCCCTGGAACTACCCGCTGATGATGGCCGCCTGGAAGGTCGCCCCGGCACTCGCGGCGGGCAACACCACCGTCCTGAAGCCGGCCGACACCACCCCCGCCTCCACCTCGCTGCTCGCCCGGATCGCCGCGGAGCAGCTGCCGCCCGGGGTGCTCAATGTGGTCTGCGGGGACCGCGACACCGGGCGGTCCCTGACGGCGCATCCGGTGCCCCGGCTCGTCGCCGTCACCGGCAGCGTCCGGGCCGGGCAGGAGATCGCCGCCACCGCCGCGGCGGATCTGAAACGGGTGCACCTGGAGCTGGGCGGCAACGCGCCGGTCCTCGTCCATGAGGACGTGGACGCCGAGGCCACCGCGGCCGAGCTGGCGGCCGTGGCGTACTACAACGCCGGCCAGGACTGCACCGCGCCCACCCGTTTTCTGGTGCACCACCGCCGCTACGACGCCTTCGTGGCCGCATTCGCGGCGGCGGCGCAGGCACTGCGGACCGGGCCGCCCGACGACCCGGCCGCCGACTACGGCCCGCTCAACAGCGCGGCCCAACTGGGCTCCGTACATGCCTTGTTGAGCCGTCTGCCGGACCACGCCGAGGTGGTGACGGGAGGGACGAGACCGGCGCGGCCGGGCTGGTTCCACTCCCCCACGGTCGTGGCCGGGGTGCGCCAGGACGACGAGATCGTGCAGGAGGAGATCTTCGGCCCGGTCGTCACGGTGCAGCCCTTCACCGACGAGGCCGAGGCCCTCCGGCTGGCGAACGGGGTGCGGTTCGGGCTGGCCGCGAGCGTGTGGACCCACGACCACGCGCGGGCCATGCGGGCCACCCGCGCCCTGCACACCGGGATCGTCTGGGTGAACACCCATGGCACCACGGTGTCGGAGATGCCGCACGGCGGGGTCAAGCACTCCGGTTACGGCAGCGATCTGTCCCTCGCCGGCCTGCTGGACTACACACAGGTCAAGCACGTCATGCTGTGACGCGGCTTCCGGGCCCGGCGGGGCCCGGAAGGTCCGGGCGGCGCGGCACTCAGGTGTCCGCCGGGCCCCGCCGCCCGGGCCCCGCAGCGCTCGGGTCCCCCAGCGCTCAGTTCCCCGCAGCGCTCAGGTGTCCGCCGCCCCGGGCTCCGTCCCCTCGTGGACGACTGCCGGCGCCTCGTCCTGAGCACCTGTCAGGTCCCGGGCCAGCGCGACGCGGGAGAGCAGCACGGCGCCCCACAGGACCAGCGCGACGCCCACCGCCTCGGGCAGCAGCCACCAGCCGGTCCGTACCCGTTCGTCGTAGAGGGTCACGCCCAGCGACAGGCTCACCAGCGCATCGCCGAGCGTGAGGACCGGCTGCGAGGCGGTCAGCGGGCCCGACTGCATGGCGTTCTCCAGCAGGAAGATGGCCAGCACGCCGGTCAGCGCGAAGCCATAGGTCTGCCAGGTGCTGAAGAACGCGGCGGGGCCGCCGGTCTGCCAGGCATGTGTGGCGTCCTTCAGCATGGCCGCCGTGAGGGCGTACCCGACCGCGGTCGCCCCGGCGAAGCAGGCGGCACGTACACCGCCCGCCCCGCGCCGGAGCGCGGCACCGACCGCGGTGACGATCACCGCGGCGCAGACCGCCAGCGCGGGCACCCAGCGGTCGAAGGGGGCGTGGGCGGTGCCGATGGTGGGCGCGGCGGCGGCGAGGGCGGAGCCCAGACCGACGACGAGCAGCCCCACCCCGACCCAGCCGGAGCGGGGGATCCGTCCCCCGAGGAGGACCCGTCCGAAGAGCAGGGCGAGGGGCAGTTCGAGGACGAAGAGCGGCTGCACCACGGACAGCGCCCCCTGGGACAGTGCCAGCGCCTGGAAGCAGGCCGCGGCGACGACCGCGAGCATCCCGCCGAGCCAGACGGCCCGGTGCAGCAGATCGACCAGCAGCCCCAGGCGCAGTCCGGCAGAGAGCGGGACCGTACGGGCGGCCCGCCGCTGGAGGACCGTGGCCAGCGCATTGCTGGCCGCCGCGAGCAGTGCGAACAGTACGGCCGGCCACGTGGTCACGGCCCACCTCCTCGTCGGTCACCCGGGCACCGGGGCGGGGCCGCGCCGTGGTGGCCGGGCGGCGGGGCGGCGCTGTGGCGGTCTTCGACGCTATCCGGCGGCCGACGGGGACGGCCCGGCGACACGGGCGCCGGAGGGCCGTATTCGCTGAGCCGGACGGAGGTGCCCCGGGGGCCGGGGTGGCTACGTCCGGGGTGCCGGGCGGCCGCCGCACGAGGAGGTGATCGGCACGGACGCCCGCGAGGCACTGGCCACGGTGGCGGACGCCCCGGACGCCGATGTCCGCGCCTGCGCCCGGCTCGCGACGAAGGGGTGACAGCGGGCGGCGTACCGCAGGTGGCCCACGGACCGTCCGCGACAGCGCGTGCCGCCCACCGCACCCCCGGTATAAAACAGGCAAAAGCAGGCATATTCCTGCTAGCCGACACGGACAGCTGGTCAGGAATGCCTATGCCCACTCTCACCCCCCGATGGCCCCGATACGTCGAGTTCGCTCCGAGCGTCCTGGTCGCCGGAGGGCTCGTCTGGGACGCGTTCTCGCCGGCCGACTACTGGGGCGACCCGATGCTGACGGCGGCCAGTGTGATGGCCGGTGCGCTGCTCTCCCTGCGGCACACCCTCGCCATCGGCGCCGCCATCGTCGGCGGCGTCTTCGCGCTGACGGTGAAGGACGGCACCGCCGGCGACAGCGTGGGCTATCTGGAGCTCATCAACACCCTCTTCGCCGCGCTCATGGGGGTCGGCGTCAATCGGGTGATCGCCCGCCACGGACGCCATCTGGACGTGGTGCGTTCGGTGGCGGAGGCCGCCCAGCGTGCCGTGCTGCCCGCACCGCCGGAACGCATCGGCCCGCTGGCCATCGCCGCCCGCTACCAGGCCGCCCAGAGCGAGGCCCGGATCGGCGGCGACGCCTATGCCGTCCAGCGGACCCCGTTCGGCGTCCGGCTGCTGATCGCCGATGTGCGCGGCAAGGGGCTGGGCGCGGTGAGCGCGGTATCGGTGCTGCTGGGCGCGTTCCGCGAGGCCGCCGAGGAGGAGCCGGACCTCGCCACGCTGGCCGACCGGATGGAGCGCGCCCTGCTCCGGGAGAGCGAGAACACCTCCGAGGAGGACCGGCTGGAGGGCTTCATCACGGCCCTGCTCTGCGAGGTGCTGCCGGGGGCCGCGGGCCTGCGGATGCTGAACTGCGGCCACCCCGCGCCCTACCTCTGCGACGACGGCGAGGTACGCGTCCTGGAGTCCGGCGATCCGGGGCTGCCGCTGGGGATGGGCACGCTGGGAGTGGAACGGACCCTCCCGGCCGACGAGCCGTTCCCGGCGGGCAGCACCCTGCTGCTGATCACCGATGGCGTGACGGAGGCCCGCGACGCCGCCGGCCGGTTCTACGATCCCGCGGCACAGCTGGCGGGCCACGGCCCGTTCCGGGGGCCACAGGATGTGATCGACCGCTTGGTGCGGGACGTCGAGCACTGGACCGGCGGCCCGCGCGACGACGATATGGCGGTGCTCGCCGTCACCCGGCAGCGAGAGGGCGCATAACCCCCCGTCATCACTCCGCAGCCGCCGCCACATCGCGGCTTTTCTCCATCCGTTGGGGAATTCCGTCGTGTGCTGCCGAAAATTCCGGAGAGGAGATGAGATGATCAGTCAGAGCATCAGCATCCGCACCGAGCGACCCTTCGCTCCCGCGCAGATCGGAGTTGATGTGTCCGACAACAGATCAACCCTGCTGAGTCAGCGCGCCGCCGTCATTTTCCTCCTCGGCGCCCTCACCGCTATCGGCGCCGGGGTGCTCACCTTCTTCAACGGCGGCACCCCGGCCTCCGCCACCCTCGTCGGCGGCGCCGCCTTCGGTGCCGCCGTCACCTTCTTCCATACGGTCATCGACTGAGCTTCCCCACAGACCCTCCCGGTCCGCCCCCTTGGCCCCGGCCGGACACTCCGGCACCGGGCCCACACCTTTCAAGTTCTTCCTTCAAATAGCTTGCCGGTTTCCAGGCCCGGCCCGGCCTCCGCACCTCAGGCGGAATCCGTGGCACCGCATGCGGTGCGCTGCCGCACGGCAAGTGCCAAACTTGAGTCACCGCGCCCGGCCGCCGGCCGGGGCCCTTGCCGCCGAGGGGACCATCATGACCTGGGCATCTTGGACCACCGTGGGGATACACGCCCTACCCGGCGCGGTTCACACCGCGGAGATCGGCGTGATCAACGGTGACCTGACCATTCACACGACCTGGTCGGAGAACCTGGCCCATGTAGCTGTGCAGTACACCGGGGCGTCGGACTGGTACACCATGGCCGGCAGCCCCGTCCCGTGCGATTCCGAAGAGGCCAGCCGCACCTTCCACCAGGCCGTCGTCGAAGCCGTACGCGGCGGAGAGCGAGCCGACGCCTCCCTCGAGGAGCTGTTTCACCCCTAGGGCATCACCCTGCCCCGGCCGACCCGTGACCCGATGAGCGGCACCGGCCGGCCCCTGGCCCGACGAGCGGCGCCGGGCACGAGAGCCGCGCCGTAGCACCGGGTCTCCCCACGCGTTCTCTCCGTAGTCGGCCCCGCCCCTCTCCGCGGCCGGCCCCGCCCCCGTCCCTAGCCGCCCGCGCCGCGCCACGTGCCGCGACCCGGGCTGGATCACGGCGCGGCCCAGTTCGTCGCGATCTCCACGGAATGAGAGTGCTCCCCCACTGAGGCTCCACGCCAACGACCCCGCACTGACGGCCGTTTGACGTTGGCGAGCCCGCTCTCATAGCAGCCCGCAGATCCGCTCATCTTCCGAGCAACCATTTCGCGCCACCGCATGTCTCCTCAGGTGGACCACAGTTGGTCACCTGCTGGCTACTTAATGCTGATCAATTGTTAAATTTCGCCCACGAATCTCGATTCCCGATCTTTTCGCTTTACATGCCCATGCCAGGCATACCAGGGTTTGCGCGGGGCCCCGCGGCCCCCGTGGTGCACAACAGCACCGCGCGTACGGGCGGTTGGCGAGCCAGACCGCCCCCGCAGCACTAAGGATCCACATCAGTGCGTAGACCCCACATACGCAGACACCGCCTGGCCATCGCGGTCGCCGTGACGACGGCCGCCACCCTGACAGCGGGTGTGGCGGGCAGTGCCTCCGCGACCCCGCCGGCCTCGCCGGTCGCTGCTTCCTCCGCAACTCCTGCCCTGCAGAAGGCTGTTGACGCCGCCCGCGACGCCGCCTACGCGCACGCCACGGCCACCGGAGTCAGCAAGAAGGACACCCTCAAGGCCACCGACACGCTCGTCGACCCGGACGGCCGGCAGCATGTCCGCTTCGTCCGGACCCACCGGGGAATGCCGGTGCTCGGCGGCGACCTCGTCGTCCACCTGACGGCCGACTCGGCGTACGAGGGCGTGACCCGGGCCTACCGTCATCAGGTCGACATGACCGGCACGGACCCGAAGCTGTCGGCCGGCGAGGCCCGGACCAAGGCCGCTGCCGTGGGCAAGGGCCAGGCCGGCGACGCCGAACTGGTCGTGGACGCCCGCAACGGCCGTACGACGCTGGCCTATCAGGTGCAGGTGACCGACAGCCGTACCGCCGAGTCCGGTGGCGCCCGTACGGTCGTCCTCGACGCGGCGACCGGCGCGGTGCTCAGCAACGTCCAGGCCGACGACTCGTTCCTGTCGCCCGCCCTCCAGCGCAAGCTGCGCGCGCGGGGCGAGCGGCTCAACCCCTCGACCGGGCTGGTCACCCCCGCCGCGCCCGCCACGGGTCAGGCGGCGAAGTCCGCCGGCTTCCCGGCGGCGGCCAAGGGCACCGGCGCGTCCTTCTTTGTCGGCAGTGTGCCGCTGTCCACCACCCAGACCGCGAAGAAGTCCTTCACCCTGAAGGACTCCACCCGCGGCAACACCGAGACCAGGGACGCCGGCGACAAGGAACTGGAGAAGTTCAGCGACGGCAAGCCGTTCACCAGCACCACGAACCGCTGGGGCAACGGCACCACGAGCAACCGGGCCACCGCCGCCGTCGACGCCCAGTACGGCGTCGCCAGCACCCTCGACTTCTACAAGAAGACCTTCGGCCGCAAGGGCATCAAGAACGACGGCCGTGGGGCGCGGGCCCTGGTGCACTTCGGCAAGAAGGTCGGCAACGCCTTCTGGTCCCCCGAGTGCGGCTGCATGCTCTACGGCGACGGTGACGGCCGGACGTTCGCCAAGCCGCTGGTCGTCCTGGACGTCACCGGCCATGAGCTCTCCCATGGCGTCGTCGACGCGACCGCCAACCTCCAGCCCACCCGGGTGGACATCGAGGGCAACCAGTTCGGTGAGCCCGGCTCGCTCAACGAGTCGCTGGCGGACATCTTCGGCAGCGCGGTCGAGTTCTCGACCAACAACCCGAAGAACCCGCCGAATTACCTGATGGGCGAGAAGCTCGGTCTCGACCAGAAGTTCCTGCGCCGCCTGGACAAGCCGTCCCTCGACAAGCTCGAAGGCACGGTCGACTACTGGTCGAAGGCGTCCTACGACACCGAGGTGCACGCCGGCTCCGGCGTCTCCTCGCACGCCTACTACCTGCTCGCCGAGGGCAGCGGGAAGAAGACCATCGGCGGGGTCGCCTACAACTCCCCCACCGCGGACGGCTCCAAGGTGACCGGCATCGGCCGGACGAAGGCGACGGCGATCTTCTACCGGGCACTCACCCGGTACATGGTCTCCACGACCGACTTCCACGACGCCCGGACCGCGACCCTGCGTGCGGCCAAGGACATGTACGGCGCCAAGAGCACCGAGTACAAGACGGTGGACCGGGCCTGGGCGGCCGTGAATGTGAAGGCGTCCAACACGCCCTCCACCAAGCACTGATCCGTCCCGGACCGGGCCGGGCGTGGTGCCCCCGCCGACCGCGGGGGTGCCACGCCCGGCCTTTTCCCGCTCCCTGAGGTCCCTCCGGTCGGTCCTCGACGGGGTCGCGGCGGGAGCCTACGTTTGACGCCATGATCATCGATCACACGGGCGGGCCCCGGCGGCTCGGCTATCCCGCGGCGGCCGGGGTGTTCGCCGTCGGCATGGCCGGGACGACCCTGCCCACCCCGCTGTACGGGCTCTACCGCGCCCAGCTCGGCTTCTCCGAGCTGATCGTGACCGTGGTCTTCGCCGTGTACGCCCTCGGGGTGATCACGGTGCTGCTCCTGGCCGGCAATGTCTCCGACGAGGTGGGCCGGCGGCCGGTGCTGCTGTGCGCGCTGGGGCTGTCGGCGGCGAGCGCGCTGTGTTTCGTGTTCGAGGGCGGGCTGCCGATACTGCTGCTCGGCCGGGTGCTGTCCGGCTTCGCCGCCGGGCTGTTCAGCGGCGCCGCCACCGCGGCCGTGCTGGAGCTCGCCCGGCCCGGCCAGGAAGCGCACGCGGGGTTCGCCGCCACCGCCGCGAACATGGGCGGCCTCGGCTGCGGCCCGTTGCTGTCCGGGCTGCTGGCCCAGTACGCGCCGTGGCCGCTGGTCCTGCCGTTCCTGGTCCATCTCGTCCTGGTGGCCGGGGCGGCCGGGGTGACCTGGTTCCTGCCGGAGACCGTCGGTGCTCCGCACCGCCTCCACAAGCTGCGGCCCCAGGGCCTGCGGCTCCCGCCCGAGGTGCGGGGCGTATTCACCCCGTCGGCCGTCGCCGCGTTCGCCGGTTTCGCCCTCCTGGGACTGTTCACCGCGGTCGCGCCGAGCTTCCTCCACGAGACGCTCGGGGTACGCAATCTGGCCGTTGCCGGGATGGTCGTCTTCACGGTGTTCCTGGGCTCCACCGCCGGGCAGTCCCTGACGGAACGGATCGGCGTCCGCCGAGCGCTGCCGGGCGGCTGCCTGGTGCTGGTGGTGGGCCTTCTGCTGGTGGCCACCTCGCTGGCGGTGACCTCCCTGCCGCTGCTGGTCGGCGGTGCGGTGTGCGGCGGCGTCGGCCAGGGCCTGGCGTTCCGGGCCGGGCTGACCGCCGTGGGCCACGCGGCACCGCCCGCCCACCGCGGCGGCACCATCTCGGCGTTCTTCCTCGTCGCCTATCTCGGCATCTCGCTGCCCGTGGTCGGCGTCGGTGCCCTCACCCTGGTACTCGGCCTGCGCGGCGCCGGCCTGACCTTCTCCGCCTGTGTCATCGTGCTCGCCGTCGCCGTCGGCCTCTACGTACTGCGACACCCGCCGGCCGACGAGAGCTGACCGGCGCCGGGTACCGGAACCCGTACCACACTTCCTGATGGTTCGTCAGTCCGCGTGCGCCCGGGCCCGGTCGTCCGCCGGCACCAGCCGCACCCGCAGCCGCTCCGGCCCGCGGGTGAAAACACCCGCGTCGGCGGGCGGCGTACCTTCCGCGAAGTCCATCGCGGGGAACGCATCGAGCAGTTGATTGACCGCGATCTCCACCTCGGCCCTGGCCAGGAGTGCGCCCACGCAGAAGTGCCGGCCGAGGGCGAAGGCGACGTGCCGGGCCGCGGAACAGGGCGGCGAGGGCCTTGTCCGTGGTTTCGCCGCCGGCCGAGAGCAGCAGGCTGACGAACGACGTGATGTCCTGGTCGTTCATCCGGGTGCCCTCGACCTCGGCGGTGCAGAGCGTGGACAGCAGATCGTCGCCGGGGGCGGCCCGCCGTTCATGGATGACCGGGAGCAGGTAATCGGCGAGCTCCCGGCCGGCGCGCCGGCCGGCCTCCGCGGCCTCGGGGTCCTGGGCCAGATTGGCCAGAAAGCCGACGACGGCGCCGTACCAGCCGTGGAAGCGGTCGTGGTCGGCCCGGTCCAGCCCGAGCATGTCGACGATCACGTTGATGGGGAAGCGGGTCGCGAACCGCGCCACGAGATCGGTCTCCGCCGCGTCGCGGAAGGTATCGATCAGCTCCCGCGCATTGCGCTCGATGACCGGCACGAACTTCTCCCGCAGCTCCCGGCCCCGGAAGGCGGGGGCCATCAGGGCCCGGCGTACGGAGTGTTCACGGCCGCTCATCTGGGGCAGCGTCCGGCCGCCGTGCGCCGGTTCGAGCTGCCATTCGTAGTTGTCGCTGGTGAACACCGGATCGCGGAAGGCCCGGGACACGTCCTCGTACCGCGAGAGCAGAAAGCTGTCGGTGCCCGGGTCATGGAAGACCGGGTAGTGCTCCCGCAGGACGCGGTAAGCGGGGTAGGGGTCGGCCGCGAACTCCGGTGACAGGATCTCGGGCGGCTGCGGGAGAGTGGTCACGACACGTCCTCGGTTTCCCTGAGCGGCGGTCGGGCTCGGACGGTGGTGCACGGCGGCTGTTGACGCTAGAGCACGGTCCGGCACCCGTCCAGAGCGCGCCGCCCGCCCGGCATCACCCGCGCCGCCCGGATGCACGGCACCGTCGCTCGCCACCCGGATGGACGGCCGCCTTCACTCCGCTGCCCCTCCGGGCACGCTCCTGCGGCCGGGGCCGGAAACCCTGAGTTCCAGCACGCCGCCTTCTCCCGTCACACCCCGGCCCCGCCCCGCGGACCGCCCTTCGTACGCCGTCGAACGACAGAAAAGGACCGACCACCTCATGGGCACCTTCACCACGACCGACGGCACGGAGATCTTCTACAAGGACTGGGGAACCGGCCGCCCCGTCGTGTTCAGTCACGGCTGGCCGCTCAACGCCGATGTCTGGGACGACCAGATGCATCTGGTCGCCGCCCACGGCTACCGCGCGGTCGCCCACGACCGCCGGGGACACGGCCGCTCCGGCCAGCCGTGGCAGGGCAACGACATGGACACCTACGCGGACGACCTCGCGCAGCTGATGGAGGCCCTGGACCTGCGGGAGGCGGTGCTGGTCGGGCACTCCACCGGCGGCGGTGAGGTGACCCGCTACATCGGCCGTCACGGCACCGGCCGGGTGGCCAAGGCGGTGCTGCTCGGCGCGGTCCCGCCGCTGATGCTCAAGACCCAGGCGAACCCGGAGGGCCTGCCGCGCGAGGTCTTCGACGGAATCCGCAACGGTGTCGCCGGCGACCGGTCGCAGTTCTACCAGGACCTCAGCGAGATGTTCTACGGTGCCAACCGGCCCGGATCCGCCGTCTCCCAGGGCGTCCGCGACGCGTTCTGGATGTGGAGCATGCAGGTGGGGATGAAGGGGGCGTACGACTGCGTCAAGGAGTTCTCGGAGACCGATTTCACCGAGGACCTCAAGCGGTTCGACATCCCCACCCTCATCATTCACGGCGACGACGACCAGATCGTGCCCTTCGTGGCCGCCGGCAAGAAGTCGGCGAAGCTGGTGCCGGACGCCACGCTCAAGATCTACCCGGGCGCACCGCACGGCCTCTCGGCGGTCGGCTCGTACAAGGACGACTTCCACGCCGATCTGCTGGCGTTCCTCAAGAGCTGAGCGCCTCGGGCCAGTGCGGCGCACGGCCGAGAGCCGCCAGGATCCGCTCCAGGGTGTCGGCGTCCGCGTCGGCGGTCAGCCCCGGCCGGAAGGCGCTGCCCGGGGCGAGCCGGGAGTCGTCGTCCGGGACGGCGCGAGCTATCGGCAGGGCGGCCCGCAGCAGTTCGGGGGCCGGGGTGTACGCCAGGTCCAGGGTGCGGGCGACGTCCCAGCTGTGCACCACGTAGTCGATGAGGTGGAAGCCGATCGCACGGGCGGCGCGGAAGGTCCGGGTGGCGCTGAATTCGGGGAGCGCGAACGCCTGGTCCGGACCCTCCACGGACGCGAAGGCGGCGATGACGTTCTCCGCCGCGGCGGTGTACTCCCCGACGGGGTCCGTGCCGAGCGGCCGGACGGCCCAGTGATCCGGCTTCCGTCCCTCCCCCCTCGCTGCCGCCGCGAAGCCGTGGTGCTGGGTGGTCATATGGGCGAGCAGATCGGCCAGCACCCATGCCGAGCAGGGGGTAGGCCGGGACAGATCGCCCGGGGTCACCCGGCGGATCAGGGCCACGCTGTCCCGGACGGCCTGGGCGTGCACCCGCCGGAGGCCGGCGAAGTCCGGGCGCGGTGCGGACGCGTTCGCAATATTCGTAGGCATGTGCTTACGATCAGCTCAGGCACATGAATTGTCAACGGGTATTTTCGTGACCATGGCCGAGAACGCAGCCGACAAGGGCACCCCAACCACAGGGCGGCCGCCCCGTCCCGACCTGGCGGCGATGGTCGTGCCCTTGGGCCGCGCACTGATGGCGGCCGAGCAGCCGGTGCTTGACGCACACGGACTGACGATGTGGGCCTACGCGGTCCTGCTGCATCTCGACGAGACACCGCTCCGCACACAAGCGGCGCTGGCCGAGGCCATCCGGGCGGACAAGACCCGCATCATCGCCGTCCTGGACGATCTGGAGCGCCGGGAGCTGATTCGCCGTCAGCCGGACCCCGAGGACCGCCGGGTGCGCCTGCTGTCCCTCACCGCCGAGGGCCGGCGGCTGCGGGACACGACACAGGCCGCGATCCAGGAAGGCGAGGAACGGCTGCTCGCGCAGCTTCCGGCCGCCGATCGCGCGGCCCTCCTGCGGGCGCTGCACACGCTGTACACCTTGCCGGAGCTGACGGCGCGGAAGCCCGGCCGGGGTTCACCCCGGACCTGACCCGCCGGGCGGGCGGCACGGCGCGGCCCCGGCATGCCGACGGCGCCGGCCGAACGGACCCGTGGGTCCGTCGGCCGGCGCCGGCCGGAAGAGCTCTGTGATTACCGACGACGGCCGTCGTCGCCGCCCCAGCCCCAGCCGCCGCGCTCGCAGCCCTCGCTGAAGACCGGGCCGACGTGGTGGAGCACACCCGCGGAGAGCCAGCAGGACGCGTGGTGGCCGTGGCCGTGGTGGTGCTTGTAGTGGTGGTGGTGACGGTCCTTGTGCACCTTGCCCATGTTGCAGGCCAGGGCGGCACTCGCACCACCCATGACGATGGTGGTGGCCAGCGCGCTGGCTGCGATCGCGGCGCGGATGCGCATGTCTGCTCCTCGAGAGGATCAAAGGGGTATATCGACCTTTTCAGGATGCACCTTTACG
This sequence comes from Streptomyces sp. bgisy130, assembly GCF_057708345.1. Lineage (NCBI taxonomy): Bacteria > Bacillati > Actinomycetota > Actinomycetes > Kitasatosporales > Streptomycetaceae > Streptomyces > Streptomyces sp. bgisy130. Next base: position 47,824 of record NZ_JBYISA010000038.1, on the reverse strand, counting down.
GAATCTCCCAAAACCTGACACGTCGTGAATTGAGCGAGTTGGAGTAATTGATCAACCCGCCGTCCCTCTCTGTCGTGTAGGGATACCGCCCGGCGTTGAGGAAAGGCGGCGCCCCCGCCGGGCGATCCCGGCGGGGGCGACTGCATGAGCACCCTGCAACAGGCTGAACTGGCTGAATGAACTCCTGAACTGATAGCGCATCACACGACGGCTCGTCAGGCCCCTTCCACCGCCGGTTCGGACGGTCGGCCTACGGGGCGGGTGCCCGTGCGCAGGCCCAGTGTCACCAGGGCCACGGCCACGGCGAGGAAGCCGGAGAGGACCGCAAAGCCGGTCACGCTGGAGCCGGTGGTGTCGGTCAGCCAGCCGACCAGATAGGGGCCGGCGAACCCGCCGAGATTGCCCAGGGCGTTGATCAGGCCCATGGCGACGGCCACCACCTCGAAGCGCAGCAACTGACCGGGGATCGCCCAGAACGGGCCGTACGGCGCGTAGACCGCGGCAGCCGTCACACACAACAGCAGCATCCGCGGCAGGGCGCCGTCCACGGCCTGTCCCAGCAGCAGTGCCGCGATGCCCACGACGAGCGGGACGGCCACCGCCCGGCGGCGTCTGCCGGTGCGGTCGGACCAGGCGGCGTTGGCGATCATCACGGCGAGCGCGACGGTGAACGGGATCGCGGTGAGCAGCCCGACCTCGGTGGACGAGCCGTCGTGGGTCAGCTCCTTGATGACCGAGGGCAGCCACAGATTGAAGCCGTAGAAGCCGGTGATCCAGAAGAAGTAGACACCGATGAGGACGAGGACGGGCTTCTGCTTGACCGCGTCCAGGTACGAGCCGCTGCCCGCCGGGGGTTTCGCGGCCTCGTCGGCGGCGATCGAGCGCTCCACGTGCGCGGCCTCGGCGCGGGAGATCCAGCGGGCCTGTGCGGGCCGGTCGGCGACCGCGAACCACCAGACCACCGCCCACACCAGAGGCGGCACCCCCTGGAGCACCAGCACCCAGCGCCAGCTCGCATGGTCGAGCATCCACCCCGACAGCGGCGCCATGAACACCGAGGAGAGCGGCAGGCAGGCCATCCACAGGGCGTTGGCGCGGGCCCGTTCGCGCAGCGGGAACCACGAGGCGAGCAGGATGAGTACGGCCGGCCAGACACCGCCTTCGAAGAAGCCGAGCACAAAACGGGCCGCGTAGAACTGCGACTTGGTCTGGACGAGACCGGACAGCGACGCGGCCAGCCCCCACGCCACCATCAGGATGAGGACGGTCTTCCGGGCGCTCCAGCGCTGGGCGAGGATCGCGGCCGGGATCTGGAGGAAGACATAGCCGACGAAGAAGATGCCGCCGACCAGGCCCTTGTCGGCGAGCGCGCGCAGGATGCGGGCCGCGGTGCGGGGATCGGGTACGGCGGTCGGCGGTTCGGCGGCGACCCGGACGCCGAGCACCGTGGCGCCCTCCCCCGCCGCCGCGCGCAGTGCCGTCAGCACCCGGTCGGGGTCCGGGGCGGCGGGGTCGAGTTCCGCCCAGCGGGCGCCGAGCGCGGTTTCCGTGCGGGCGAGCTGGGTGCGGGTGCGGCCCGTGACGCTGCCGACGACCGCCAGGACGGTGGCGGGGGCGCCGCCTTCGGGCCGCAGGCCCATTTCGGTGGCGAGGGCGGGGCCGAACGGTCCGGAGTCCAGCGCGACCCAGCGGACGCGGTCCTCGGTGGCGAGGCGGGCCGCGGCCGCCGCGACCGTGCGCAGATGTGCGTTCTCGGTGGCGTCGCAGACCACGATGTCGGCCGGGCTCGCCCGCAGCGCCGCGGCCACCGCGCTGGGGCCCCGCTCCACCACGTCCAGGGCCAGTTCGGCCGTGCTGCGCCCGCTCTGGGTGCCCAGTACGGCCGCGACCCGGGCATGCCGGACCGGGTCGAACGGGTCGTGGGCCACGGCCGTCCGGGTCAGCGGGACGCCGTCGACGAGATGCAGACCGCCCACCGTGGTCCGGCCGGCGTCGGGGAAGGCGGGGACGGCCAGGGTCCGGATCCGGGCCGTGGGCTCGCGGGCGGCCAGCGCATCCACCACCGCGTCGAGTTCACTGCCGGGGTTGCCGCGCAGGGTGGTGTCGACGCGCTTGACGGTCAGCGGCGCCTCCCCCGCGGTGTCGGCGGCGGCCCGGACGGCCGCGTAGGCGCGGGCGGGGCTCCAGTGGCGCGAGGCGGTGTTGACGACGAGGACGTCCACCCGGTCCGCGTAGCGAGTGATGCGGTCGAGGTCGCCGACGGTGACGGCCCGCAGGCCCTGTCGCGCATAGAGCGCACCGGTCGCATTGCTGCCGGTGAGGTCGTCTCCGATGACGAGCACCTGGGCCACCCGGTCTCCTCCCGTCGGCTCCGGTGTCGGCGTCGACTCCGAAGTGACCGAACCACGCATTTTTTGTTGCGCGGTTCACGCAATTCAGAGTGGCGACTCGCCGAACGGGCTGTCAAGAGGTGTGCAGCGGGGCGCCCTCGGCGCCGCCCTCGGGGCGCACCTCGGCCGGCTGCACCGACCAGCCCGCGTCCGTGAACGCGGCCAGCTCCCGCTCCCCGCCCCCGGAGATCAGGCCGGTCCCGGCCGGCATCGGCGCCCAGTAGGGAAAGCCGCCTCCGCCGCCGAGCTTGGAGTGGTCGGCGAGCACCCAGGCGGCCCGGGCGCACTCGGCCATCGTCTCCTTCAGCGCGGCCTGCTCCGGGTCCGGGCAGTTGACGCCCCGCCGGGGATCGAGACCGTCGACACCGAGGAAGGCGATGTCCGGGGTGAGCCGGCGCAGCGCCTGTTCCGTCCGGGTGCCCAGCAGCGACTCGTTGGGCCGCCGCAGCCGGCCGCCGAGCACCACGACCTCCACCTCCGCGTCCGCCAGCTCGACCAGGGTGGACAGGCCGTTGGTGACGACGGTGAGGTCACCGCGGTCGCGCAGCTCATGTGCCAGCCGGGCGACGGTGGTGCCGGCGTCGAGGAGGACGACATCGCCACTGCGGACCAGCGCCGCCGCGGCGCGGGCGATGGCGTCCTTCTCGCCGCGCTGCTCGTGCTCCTTGTCGTGCCAGGACCGCTCGACGGCCCGGTGGTCGACGGCGCCGCCGTACGTGCGCGTGATCCGGCCCAGGGCGGCCAGTGTCGCCAGGTCGCGGCGGACGGTGGACAGCGAGACATCGAACTCCGCCGCGAGATCGTGCACGCTGATGTCGCCGGCGCCGAGCAGCTCCACCATCCGCTCGCGCCGGCGCCGGGTGGCCGAGCGTTCCCCACTGGTCACGTCACTGCCCGCCTCTGCCTGCCGTCGCTGCCGGCGTCCCGAAGGGACCTCTCAAGTTGCGTGTTTCGCGCAATTCGAGAGTAGCAGTCGAGCAGGCAGCGGCGGGCGCCACCTTCAGGGTGCTGTGCGGTCAGGCGAGAACCTTCGCCTTGGCCTTCTGGTACTCCTCCTCCGTGATGTCGCCGTGGTTCTTCAGCTCGGCGAGCTTCGCCAGGGAATCCGCATGCCGGGTCGTCTCGTCGTCACCGGTCGCCACGGTCTTTCGCAGATACTCCTGGAGCTGCTTCTGCTGCCGTTCGGCCTGGGCGATCTCCCGTTCACTCATCCCGTGACCGCGGGCGATCACATAGATGAAGACGCCCAGGAAGGGCAGCAGGATCACCAGGACGAGCCAGCCGGTCTTGCCCCACCCCTTGAGGTCATGGCTGCGGAAGATGTCACCGATGATGCGGAACAGCAGGATCAGCCACATGACCCACAAAAAGATCAGGCACATGGTCCAGAACGCGTTGAGCAGCGGGTAGTCCATCTTGGCCTCCTATGGCGCTGGGAGCCCCCGAGCTCATCCTTCCGTCAGCTCAAGGATCCTCGCCGTCGGCCTCCACCGCGACCACATCCAGGCCGGCGAGGGCCTGTTCCGTCCAAATGACCTTGCCGCTGGTCGTGTAACGCGTCCCCCACCGTTCGGCCAATTGGGCGACCAGGAAGAGTCCGCGGCCGCCCTCGTCCGTGGTGGCGGCCTGCCGCAGATGCGGTGAGGTGCTGCTGCGGTCGGAGACCTCGCAGATCAGGGAGGTGTCGCGGATCAGGCGGACGCGGATGGGACCGGCGGCGTACCGGATGGAGTTGGTGACCAGCTCACTGAGGATCAGCTCGGCGGTGAACGCCTCCTCCGCCAGACCCCACTCGATCAGCTTGCGGACCGCCGCGGCCCTTATCTGGCCCACCGCCGAGGGGTCGGGCGGCACGTCCCAGTCGGCGACATGCTGGGTGTCCAGCACCCGGGTGCGGGCGACGAGCAGCGCGATGTCGTCGCTGGGCCGGTCCGGGAGCAGCGCGCCGAGCGCGGCCTCGCAGGTCTCGTCCGGCGTCCGGCCGGGGTGGTCGGCCAGGGTGCGGCTCAGCAGCGCCATGCCCTCGTCGAGGTCCCGGTTCCGGTCCTCCACGAGCCCGTCGGTGAAGAGCACCAGACGGCTCTCCTCGGGCAGTTGCTGCTGCCAGGTCTCGAAGGGCAGGCCGCCGAGCCCGAGGGGCGGGCCGCCGGGCACGTCGGCGACCTCGGCGGTACCGTCCGGCCGCAGCAGGACGGGCTGGACATGCCCGGCGCGGGCCATCGTGCAGTGCCCGGAGGCCGGGTCGTAGATGGCGTAGAGGCAGGTGGCCCCGGTGACCGAGCCCTCGGCCTCCTCGGCGCCCTCGTCCTGGTCGATGCGGGTCACGAGCTCGTCGAGGTGCCAGAGGATCTCGTCGGGCGGCAGGTCCAGGTTGGCGAAGTTGTGGACGGCGGTGCGCAGCCGGCCCATGGTGGCGGCGGCGTGCAGCCCGTGGCCCACGACATCGCCGACGACGAGCGCCACCCGGGCGCCGGGCAGCGGGATGATGTCGAACCAGTCGCCGCCGACGCCGCCGAGCCCGCCGCGTCCGGCCTGGGCGGGCAGATACCGGTAGGCCGCCTCGACAGCGTTCTGCTCCGGCAGGGCGCGCGGCAGCAGGCTGCGCTGGAGGGTGACCGCCATGGTGTGCTCGCGGGTGTAGCGGCGGGCGTTGTCGATGCTCACCGCGGCACGGGCGACCAGCTCCTCGGCGACGGAGAGATCCTCCTCCTCGAAGGGCTCGGGTTCGTTCGAGCGCCAGAAGATGGCCACGCCCAGGATGACGCCGCGGGCGCGCAGCGGCACCGCGATCCTCGAATGGATACCGTGCTGGACGATCTTTCTGGCGCGTTCGGGGCTCTGGAGGTGCCAGCCGGCGAACGCCGACAGATCCGCTTCCAGGGCCGCCTTGCCGCTGGTGAGGCCGGCGCCGAGGGCGGTGGCCGGCTCGAACCGGATCAGCTTGCCGACGGGGTAGAGGCCGCTGTCCGGCGGGGCGCCTCTGGCCGCTATCCGCCGCATCTCGACGGTCGCGCCGCCGGCGGACGTGGGCTCCTCACCGATCAGCACGTCCTCGGCCAGGTCGACCGTGACGATATCGGCGAAGCGGGTGGCGCCGAACTGCGCGAGCTCCTCGCAGGTGTGCACCACGTCCAGGGTGGTGCCGATCTCGGTACCGGCGTCGTAGAGGAGCTTCAGACGGCCGCGGGCCACATCGGCCCGGCCGGTCAGCGCCCGGAGCTCGGTGGTGTCGCGCAGCGTCGTGACGCTGCCGGGCGGCCCGCCGGCCTGGTCCGTCGAGCGCTGGTTGACGGCCAGCAGCCGGTCGCCGACCGGGTGGACCTCGTCGGTGACGACCCGGCCGGAGGCCAGCAGACGGGCGGTGGCGGGGTCGAGCCCGAGATCGGCGATCTGGCGCCCTTCGACGTCCGGCGGCAGGCCGAGCAGCCGGCGCGCCTCGTCGTTGGCGAGCAGCAGCCGGCCGTCGCCGCCCATGATGATCACGCCTTCGCGGACGGCGTGCAGCACCGCGTCGTGGTGCTCGTACATCCGGGTCATCTCGGCCGGGCCGAGGCCGTGGGTCTGCCGCCGCAGCCGCCTGCTGACCAGCGCGGTGCCGCCGGTGGTCAGCAGGAGGACGCCGGCCGCGGCGCCGAACAGCAGCGGGAACTGGTCGTCGACGACACCGCTCACGCGGTTGACGGTGATCCCGGCCGAGACCAGCCCGATGACCTTTCCCTTGTCCGGGCCGCTGTGGCTGAAGACCGGTACGACGGCCTGGACGAGCGGCCCGATGGTGCCGGTGATCTTCTCGGTGACCACCCCGCCGGCCAGCGCCGGCTGGAGCGTGCCGACGAACTTCTTGCCGATCCGGTTGACGATGGGGTGGGTGTAGCGGATGCCCTGGGTGTTCATCACGACGATGAAGTCGACCTCGGAGCGCTTGCGGGCGGCTTCCGCCCGCGGCTGTAGCACGGTGGTCGGGTGGGCGCTCTTCAGTGCCACCTCGATGCCCGGTGCGTTCGCGAAGGCCTCAGCGACGGCCACGGACCTGTTGCGGGCTTCGCGGTCTGCGTCGGACCGGGATTGCAGCACGAGTGCCGCGATGGCGGCGGCGACGAGCAACACCACGATCGCCACCTGCAGGAGAAAGACCTGACCTGCGACAGTTCGCATCCTGAGAACCGAACGCGGGCGGCCGTAGCGTCCGGCCATGTCCTCTTTCTACACCTCCCGCATACGGTGGGCGAGCCGCGCGATGCGGAGCGCAGCAGCCACCAGGGCATGTCCGCGAGGGCCCGTCCCGCCGGGCGGCCGCACGGCTTTTCCGAGGATGATCCCGTGATCCACGGCACGGCGCCAGAGGGCGGGAAGACCCCCGGGGAGGTTTCACTGCTGCACACATGCGAACCTCTCCGACTAAGGGGACATACCCGGCTGCGGCCGGACGCCACCGCATCGGGAACAAATCGCCCAAGGCGCCAGGGGTTCATGTAACTCTTCCCACAGGCCCGTCGGCTTGCCTGATCGGGCTCCGCCGGTCGGGTGAGCTCAGCGCAGGCGCAACGTGCCTGGTCAGCACCGTTCACCGGGACCCCGGAGGTGGCACGGGGGTGCCCCGGGTGCCCCCGGGCCCGCGCACTCGCCCTCGGGACGGTATGAGACGTTCGTGGGCATGCATGTTCCCGAGGAGATCCGAGCCGAGGCGGCCGCGCTCATCGACCACCACGCGCTCGGACTGTGGAAGCCGAACGATGCCGACCGGCGCACCGCCGTGGCACTGTTCCACTTCCTCGAAACCGGTCTGCCGCTCACGAGCGAGCAGATCCGGTCCGCCCTTGCGCACACGGAACCGGCTGCCGACCTGACCGCGCGACTGCTGGACCTGCTGCGGGCAACCGCCGGGCTGCTCGACGACGCCCCGGTGGCCGAGAGCCCCGCCGGGCGGGACGCCGTCGACCACGTATGCCTCCTCCTGGACGCGCTGGCGCTCTCCCGGCTCACCGGGCAGTAACGAGCAGAGCCCGCCCGGGCAAGAACTCCGGGCGGGCGGTTCTGCGGCTTCTACGGCCCTATACGGACAGCGAGGCGGGCTTCTCGGGCGGGGCCTGCTCATCCTCGGGGACCGAGATCACCCAGTGCGTCTCCTGGCGCGGGCGGAGATAGCACGCCCAGTACAGGGCGGCGACGGCCACGATGACGCCGGTGATCACCAGGCTCTCGGTGCTCTGCTGGTAGAGCACCCACGCCAGCACGATGACCAGCAGCGCCGGGACCGCCGGCCACAGCGGCATCCGCCAGGCCGCCCGGTGCTTGTGCTCACCCCGGCGCGAGACCAGGGCGCCCAGGGCGACGAAGACATACATCGCGGCGACGGCCACCCCGGTGACCTCGCTCAGGGTGTCGAGGTTGACGAAGCACAGCGCCGCGCCGGGGACGCCCACCGCGAGGGTGGCCGCCCAGGGGGAGCCGAAGCGCCGTCCCACGTGTGAGAAGACCCGGTTGACGGCGGCCGGCCAGGCCGCGTCGCGTGCCGAGGAGAAGACCACACGGGAGTTCTGGATCACCATCACGATCGCCGCGTTGATGATCGCCAGGGCGATGCAGAGGCTGACGAAGGTGCCGATGCCCGAATTGCTCCAGTCCTGCACCATGCCGGCGAGGTCACCGGCGCCGAGGGTCTTCAGGTCCGGGGCGCCGAGGGTGATCGCGACCACCGGGATCAGGACGACGGCCACACCGATGCCGAGCGTCCACAGCACGGTGCGGGAGACATTGCGGCGAGGGTTGTCCATCTCTTCGGCGAGGTACACGGCCGTGGAGAAGCCCTGGAGGATGAAGAGCGCGGTGGCCAGCCCGGTCACGATGAGCCCGGCGGTGACGGCGGTGCTGTGGCCGCCGCCGGCGTCCATCACGGGGTGCACGAGCACGGACGCGGAGCGCTGGGTGTGGGTGAAGCCCAGGAAGGCCACGACCGCGCAGGCCACGACTTCCAGCACCAGGAAGATGCCGGTGATCCAGGCGTTGGCGCGCAGGTCGAGCAGGCCCATCGCGGTGGCCAGCAGCATCACGGCGGCGGCGGTGTACTGCGGATCCAGGTGCACGATCGGCACCAGATAGTCGGCGGTGCCCAGGGCGATAATGGGCGGCACGATCATCACGACGATCAGCGAAAGCACGAAAACCAGCCACCCGGCCAGGCGGCCCATGAGCGTGCCGACCATGGCGTACTCGCCGCCGGAGCTCGGGATCAGGGTGCCGAGCTCGGAGTAGGTGAAGGCCACGCCGATACACAGCAGGGCCGCGACGGCGATGGTCAGTGCGGTGCCCGTGCCCAGGCCGGCGAAGGAGTCCGGCACGATCACGAAGAGCGAGGACGCCGGGGTCAGGCAGGACAGCGTGAGCAGGGTCCCGCCGACCACACCGATCGACCGGGTGAGTTTCGGGCCGGTGGAGGTGTCCCCGTCCGTCGCGCTACGGGTGTCCCGCTCAGGTGCTGCGGGGGCAACAGGCGTGTAGGGCATATCGGTATCCGTATCCCATCGGTGCTGGCGGCATGAGGGGTGGCACTTCGGGGGACGAGCGCCGCAAAGCGATGCGGCCCCGGATTCCCACAGGGCCCGCTTTGGTGACCGAATACAACCCCTGCCGACGACTCACGTCAAGGTCTCGTTAAGGCTCGTGGACAACGAAATCCGTAGCTATTGAAGGCTCCCGGAACGCTTATCCATGATCCATCGTGGAATTCAAGCGAATTCCGCGGCCGGAGGGAGGGTGCGGATTCCCGCGGGCCGCCGCCGGATCCCTTTCCATCCCGCCGAACGGTGACCGGTGGGCCGGATCGGCGGCCGGTGGGTCGAATCGGTGACCGGTCGGCCGGTCCGCCGCGCCGCCGCCCACCCCGTCAGTCCTTGTGCACATGCGGGCGGGCGATCAGCAGCGCGACATCGTCGTGATCGTGCTCATCGCGCAGGGAGCCCAGGAGGCGGTCGCACAGGCCCTCCAGATCCTGCTGGGGCTCGGCCAGCAGCTCCAGCAGGGTGTCCAGACGGGCGTCGATGGGCTGCTCCCGGGTCTCGATCAACCCATCGGTATAGAGGACCAGTTGGTCGCCTTCGCGGAGCGCCACCGTGGTCTGCTCGAAGGGGACGCCACCGACCCCGAGCGGCGCCCCGGTGGGCAGATCGAGCAACTCGGGCGCCCGGTCCGGCCGTACCACGATGGGGGGCAGATGCCCGGCGACGGCGATCCGGCACTCCATGCGGTGCGGGTCGTACACGGCGTACAGGCAGGTGGCAAAGGCCGGGTCGAGGCCGACGGCGATGTGGTCGAGATGGCGGAGTACTTCGGCGGGGTCGAGGTCGAGGTCGGCCAGGGCGCGGGCGGTGGTGCGCAGCTGGCCCATGGTGGCGGCGGCGTTGATGCCGCTGCCCATCACGTCGCCGACCACCAGCGCGGTCTTGTCGCCGGCCACCGGGATGGCGTCGAACCAGTCGCCGCCGACCTCACTGGCCGCCTGGGCCGGCTGGTAGCGGTAGGCGATCTCCATGGCCGTGGGCTGCGGCGGCCGGTGGTTCATCAGATGGCGCTGGAGGGTGAGCGCGGTGCGGCGTTCGCTCTGGTACGAACGGGCGTTGTCGATGCACACCGCCGCCCGGGCGGCCAGTTCGACGGCGAGCACCGCGTCGTCCTCGTCGAACGGCTCCGGATTACGGACGCGGTACAGCGACAGCGCGCCGAGGACCTCGCCGCGGGCGATCAGCGGTACGGCGAGGTAGGAGTGCAGTCCGGCCTTGCCGAGGAGCGCGGCGCCCTGCGGGTCGGCGGCGATGTGCGGCAGGTCGCCCTCGCTGACCTGGGGGACGAGGACCGGACGGGCCTCGGTCACACAGCGGGTGATGAGCCGGTCGGCCTCATAGGAGGCGATCTGGCCGGTGGGGTCGGCGGCCCGGACGGCTTCGGTGGAGTAGGCCGCCGATACGGCGAGCGCCCGGAAGCGGGCCGGGCCGCCGCGGGAGAGCGAGGTCGGGCGCCGGCCGTCCAGTACGGCATCGAGGACATCGACCGCGGCCAGGTCCGCCAGCTCGGGCACGATGACGTCGGCGAGTTCATGCGCGGTCTGGTCGACATCGAGGGTGGTGCCGACGGTGGCGGAGGCGTCGGCGATGACGGCCAGCCGCCTGCGGGCGCGGGCCGCCTCGGTGGCGGACCGGTGCTGCTCGGTGACGTCCACGACGGAGGTGGCCAGCCCCAGCACCCGGCCGTGGGCGTCCTCCAGCCGGTAGTACGACACCGACCAGGCCCGGTCGGCGTGCGGGTCGGCGGCGGTGCGGCCGACGGTGTACTGGTCGAGCATCGGCGTGCCGGTGTCGAGGACCGCGCGCATGCTGGACACGATGGTGTCGGTGTCCAGGAACGACAGCGCCTCCCGGACATCGTGGCCGATGTGCTGGTCGGCGGGCAGGTCGTTGATGCGCTCCAGCGCCGGGTTGACCATCACGAAGCGGAGCGAGGTGTCCAGGACCGCCAGGCCGATCGGCGACTGGGCCACCAGGCGGACGGACAGCGCCAGATCCCGCTCGACCCGCCGCAGGACGGCCTGGTCGGTGGCGATCCCCAGGGCGTAGGACTCACCGCGCTCGTCCAGCAGCCGCATATTGCGGAATTCCACCAGGCGGGTACTGCCGTCCTTGTGCTGGACGGGGAAGACGCCGGCCCAGCTCTCGCCGCCCGCCATGACCTGGGAGAACAGCCCCAGGACCAGATCGAAGTGCTCCGGTCCGACCAGCAGCTGCGCGGCCGACCGGCCGAGCGCCTCCTCCGCGGTCCAGCCGAACAGCGACTCGGCCTGCGGGCTCCAGAGGGTGATCCGTCCGTCCGCGTCCAGCATCACCGCGGCGACGCCCAGCACGTCCAGCAGGCCGCCGGGTTGCCCGGGTGTGGCCCCCACCTGGGCAGCACCTTCGGGGAACGCGTCGGTCGCACCCATCCAGGCACTCCTTCCGCCGGTCATCGCAGACCGACAGCCGTGGCGCTCTCCGTACATCGGCCGGTTCTCGCTGTGCTTCCGTTGCTCCCCATCATCTCTCGACACGGGACGGACCCGCAGGGAGAGCGAGATCCGCAGGGTGTCCGCGCGCCGTGCGCGAGCGAGCATTATCCGACGCGGTTCCCAGGCGGGCGACCGCGTTGGTGATATTCGCAGCGAAGATTCCGGACGGGTTCCGGCGTGGGCAGCCGGGTCGGTGACCGTGCGTCGCGCGGCCGACCGCACGTGGTGTCTGCCGGGCGCCGCGGGCCGGCCGCGGCAGCCCGGGACCGGCGTGCACCCCGTACCCGGCAGCCGACTTGGAGATGTCGATCTCCAGCGACTACCCTGCTTTAGTTGCCTCTAGCAACTAAATGTGCCACCCCGGCGTACGTGCCCGCACCCGCCGGCGTCAGGAGGAAGCCCTACATCATGCCCAGCGCCGCCCGGACATTCCGTACCTACGTGGAGGAGAACCTCGATGCACTTAGCGCAGACCCGGCGCGCGAAGCCCTGGTCCACCAGGGCCGCCGCGTCACCGCCGGCGAACTCCGCTCCATGGTCCACCGCTTGGCCCGCGCCCTGCGCGCCCGGGGCGTCGACCGCGGCGCGACCGTCACCCTGCTCAGCGGCAATCTCCCGGAGATCCTCGCCGCCCGCTACGCCGCCAATCTGATCGGCGCCCGGGTCAACCACCTCTACAACAAGCTGTCCGCCGAGTCGCAGGCCGCCATCGTCCGCGATGTCGAGACCCGGGCCCTGATCGTCGACCCGCGGTACGCCGAACGGGCCGCCGAGATCACCGAGTTGGCGCCGGTATCGGACGTCCTCGTCCTCGGCCCCGCGAAGGTGGGCGCGGATCTGCTGGAGCTGGCGGCCGGACAGTCGGACGAGCCGTTCGCGAGCCGGGCCCGGCCCGACGATGTCTGCACCATCCGCCACACCGGCGGCACCACCGGCCACCCGAAGGGCATCTGCACCACCTTCGAGCAGATCCGCTGGTTCCACGGAGTGGCGCGGCAGCAGCCGGAGGCCACGCGCCGGCAGCTGGTCTGCACGACCCTGGCGCACGCCGCGGGCGCGCAGGCCGACCGCACCCTGAGCGCGGGCGGCACCGTCGTCCTGCTCGACGACTTCGACCCCGGCACCGTGCTCGCCACGCTGGCGCGCGAGCGCATCACCGAGCTGTTCCTGCTGCCGCCGCTGCTCTACCAGCTGATGGACCACCCGGACGCCCCGCACACCGACACCTCCAGTCTGCGGAGCCTGACGTACGGCGGCTGCCAGGCGTCCCCGGCCCGGATAGCCGACGCGGTGCGGATGTTCGGCCCGGTGCTGGTGCAGGGCTACGGGCAGAACGAGGCCGGCGGCATCAGCGTGCTCACCCAGGACGACCACGATCCGCGGCGCCCCGACCGGCTGCGTTCGGCGGGGAAGGTGCTGCCCGGCGTCGAGCTGGCGATCCGCGACGAGTCCGGGCGCGATCTGCCGGCCGGTGAGCACGGCGAGGTCTGTGTGCGCTCCGCCATGATCATGCAGGGGTACTGGAAGCAGCCCGAGCTGACCGCCGAGGTCCTGCGGGACGGCTGGCTGCACACCGGGGACATCGGATTCCTCGACGACGAGGGGTACTTGACCATCGTCGACCGGCTCAAGGACATGATCGTCGTGGTCGGCGGCCATGTGTACACCACGGAGCTGGAGGACCTGCTGAACTCGCACCCGCAGGTACTTCAGAGCGCGGTGTTCGGCGTCCGGGACGCCGACCGGATGGAGCGGGTGCACGCCGCGGTGGTGCGGGCGCCCGGCAGCGAGGTCGACGGGGAACAGCTGCGGGCGCTGGTCCGCGCGGAGCGCGGTGCGATGTACGAGCCGCACCGGATCACCTTCGTCGAGGCGCTGCCGCTGACCGATGTGGGAAAGCCGGACAAGAAGGAGCTGCGGCGGCGGGCCGAGCAGGAGGCCGGCACCCTGGCATGACAGCGACGAGCCGCCGCAGCCAAGGGCTGCGGCGGCCTGTCAGTGCTACTGCCGGTCAGAGGATGCCCAGCAGGCCGAAGGGGAAGCCCCCGAAGCCGTAGCCGTGGTTGCCGCAGCCGCCGTAGCCGTTGAAGCCGTTGTAGCCGCCGAAGCCGCCGAGGCCGCCGAAGCCGCCCAAGCCGCCGAAGCCGTTGTAGCCGCCGTGGTGGTGGCAGTGGTGGTGGTGACGACCATGGTGGTGACGACCGTGGTGGTCGCCGTTTGACGATGCGGCCGGCGCCTGCGGGGTGGCCGAAGCGATGCCGGCGAGCGGGAGGACGGTAGCGGCGGCAAGGGCCGCGGTGGCCACGGAGCGGCCTATGTACTTGCGCATTGCGTTTCTCCTGTGTGGCAGGAAATCTGACATTCGATGAGTACCGCGCCTCGCCGGAAACTCCGCAGACACGACGGAGAGCCACTCCAACGGCCCCAAGAATTGCTCCAGTCGCGGTAATGAATCAGCAAAGCGAGCTGTTGAACGGCCTGCGGCGGCCGGTCGCCCGGTCCAGCGGCCCGACGGTGCCGTCCGGGTGCAGCAGGGCCGGGGGCAGCCACAGGACGACGAGCAGCACCGTGCGGGCGGGCAGCACCAGCGTCGCCACCGGCAGAGCGCAGGACACCAGGGCAGGTCAGCGCTTACGGGCCCGGCTCGGCTGGACCCGGGACGGCTCGCCCGGCATCTTCGGATGGTCGGGGGGATAGGGCAGATCGCCGAGGCCCTCGTCCACCGCCTGCCGGTCCGCGAGCTCCAGGACGGAATCCAGGCCGAAGGCGTGGTCCGCCATGTCCGCGTGCACATCCCCGAGTTCCGCGAACCGCGGCGGGACGGTACGCAGATCGAAGTCCTCGGGGGCGGCATCGGACAGCTCGTCCCAGCGCAGCGGGGTGGAGACGGTCGCCCGGGGCCGGGCGCGCAGCGAGTAGGCGGAGGCGATGGTCCGGTCCCGGGCCATCTGGTTGTAGTCGACGAAGACCTTCTCGCCGCGCTCCTCCTTCCACCACGCCGAGGTCACCAGATCCGGCATCCGGCGCTCCAGCGCCCGCGCCAGCGTGATCGCGGCCCGTCTGACGTCGGTGAAGGTCCAGCGGGGCCGGATCGGCACATAGACGTGCACCCCGCGGCCGCCGGACGTCTTGGGCCAGCCGCGCAGCCCGTGCTCGGCCAGCAGCTCCCGCAGGTCGTAGGCGACCTTGACGGCGTCCGCGAAGTCGGTGCCGGGCTGTGGGTCGAGGTCGATCCGCAGCTCGTCGGGGTGCTCGGTGTCACCGCGGCGGACGGGCCAGGGGTGGAACGTCAGACACCCCAGGTTGGCCGCCCAGAGCACGGCCGCCGGCTCGGTGGGGCACATCTCGTCGGCGAACCGTCCGCTCGGGAAGGCGATCCGGGCGGTGGGCAGCCAGTCCGGCATGCCCTTGGGCGCCCGTTTCTGGTAGAAGAACTCGCCCTCGATGCCGTCGGGGAAGCGCTGCATGGTGGTGGGCCGGTCGCGCAGGCCCCGCAGCACCCCGTCGGCGACGGCGAGGTAGTACTGCGCGACGTCCATCTTGGTGAAGCCGCGCTCCGGGTAATACGTCTTGTCGGGGTGCGACAGACGCACTTTCCGCCCCGCGACATCCAGTTCCACAGCTCCGGCTCCGGCCATGGCTCCACGTTAAATACGGTGCGCCGCCGCCGCGCGCCGGAAGGGCCGCGGGCCCGGCGCGCGGGATGTGTCGGCAGCCCGCAGGATCGGGACATGGACCTGCCCGTCATGCCCCCGGTCTCCCCGATGCTCGCGAAGCTGGTGGCCGAGATTCCCGCCGGTATGCAGTACGAGGCCAAGTGGGACGGCTTCCGCGTCATCGTCTTCCGGGACGGCGAGGACATCGAGATCGCCAGCCGTACCACGAAGTCCCTCACCCGCTACTTCCCCGAAGTGGTCGAGGCGGCCCGAGCCGAGCTGCCCCGGCGCTGCGTCATCGACGGCGAGATCGTGATCGCCCATGACGGCCGGCTGCACTTCGAGGAACTGCTGGAGCGCATCCACCCGGCGGACTCCCGGGTCCGTACGCTCGCCGAGCGGACGCCCGCCTCGCTCGTCGCCTTCGACCTGCTGGCCCTCGGCTCCGCCTCGCTGCTGTCCGAGCCGCAGTCGGCGCGGCGGGAAGCCCTGGTCGAGGCGCTGCGGCCGGCCCGTCCGCCGGTGTACACCGCGCCCGCGACGCGGGACCAGGAGCTGGCGCGCAGCTGGTTCACCCAGTTCGAAGGGGCGGGGCTGGACGGCGTGGTCGCCAAGCCGCTCGATCTGCCGTACCGGCCGGGCGACCGGGCCATGTTCAAGATCAAACATGCCCGCACCGCCGACTGCGTCGTCGCGGGGTACCGGCTGCACAAGAGCGGGCCGGTGGTCGGCTCCCTGCTCCTGGGGCTGCACGACGACGCCGGGCAGCTCCAGCACGTCGGGGTGTGCGCCTCGTTCCCCATGGCCAGGCGCCGCAAGCTGGTCGAGGAGCTGGCGCCGCTGCGGATGGCGGACGTCACGGGCCATCCATGGGGCGAGTGGACCGACGAAGCTGCGCATGCGTCGCGGCGGATGCCGGGCGGGCCCAGCCGCTGGAGCGGCGGCAAGGACCTGTCGTGGGTGCCGCTGCGCCCGGAGCGGGTGTGCGAGGTGGCCTACGACCACATGGAGGGCAGCCGCTTCCGGCACACCGCCCAGTTCCGCCACTGGCGTCCCGACCGTACGCCGGAGAGCTGCACCTACGCCCAGCTGGAGGAGCCGGTGGGCTACGACCTGGAGGAGCTGCTGCGGGGCTGACCGTACGGGCCACCGGCCTCACCCCGGCGGGTCAGCTCTCCTCCCCCTCCGGCGGCCACCGGCGCCGGCTCTCCCCGGGAGCGAGCCGGTCCACCACTTCGGCCAGTTCGCGGCAGGCCTGCTCGACCTTGCGGCGGATGCTGTTCTGCTCGGTGACGATGGCCGACAGCAGCAGCGCGGTGAGCGCCGCGGACACGTTGAGGGCCTGAAGGTTGACCATCGCCTCCAGCAGGCTCTGCCCCTCGAACGGTCCGGTGCGGCGGGTCGCCGCCGTAATGGCCAGGACGGACACCAGCAGCACACAGGGCGCCGCCCCCGTGAGCTGGAAGCGCAACGCCGCCCACACGATCAGCGGAAAGACCAGGAACAGCAGGGAGAGCTCGCTGGTGACCGCCACCAGGGAGACCACGACCGAGGCGATCAGCAGGGCGGTGGCCTCGGCCCACCGATAGGCGGGCACGCCCGTCGGCCGGCGGACCGTACGGCAGACCAGGACGAGCGGGGTGACGACGAGGATGCCCATGGCGTCGCCCACCCACCACGCCGCCCAGGTCCGCCAGAAGCCGCCGGGCGGCAGCGCCCCGCTGAGGAGCAGCGTCCCGCTGCCCACCGTCGCGCTGACCAGCATCCCGGCGAAGGCGCCGAGGGCGACCAGCGCCACCCCGTCGCGCAGCCGGTCCAGCCCGGTACGGAAGCCCACCCGACGGAGCATCAGGAAGGCGCACACCGGGGCCAGGGTGTTGCCGGCCATGATGCCGAGGACCGAGACCTCCAGCGGGCCGAGGGAGGCGACGACCAGCAGGGTGCCGAGCGCGATGCCCGGCCAGGTCCACAGGCCCAGGAGCAGCAGACAGCTCAGGGAGATACCCGTAGGGGGCCATAACGGTGTGACCCTGGCGCCCGCGATCACCACCTGGTCCAGCAGCCCGATCTGCGCGGTGCCGTAGTAGACGCCGGCGAGCACGAGGATCGTCAGGGCTGCCGGTCCGGGACGGCGGAGTTCCTCGGTGCGCACCACGTCAGCCATCAGACAACGCGGACCGCCGGGGGCTGTCCGCGACACGCACGCCCGGGCCGCGCTTCACCCGGCTCTGGGCGCGGCCGCGTCGAAGCGCAGCACGAGCACCGCGGAGTCGTCGGTGTGCCCGGTGAACTCGGCCACGCTCATCGCCACGTCCGCCACGGTGGCCGGATCGCCGTCCGCGTTGGCGCTGACCAGGCGGGTCACCTGGCTCAGTCCGGCCTCTATCGGGAACGACGGCCCTTCGACGACGCCGTCGGTGAGCAGGACGAACGCCCCCGCCGTGGCGAACCGGCGGCGGGTGACCGGGTAGCTCTCCCCCGGCGCGATGCCGAGCGGCAGGCCCCCCGGGTCGTCAGCGAGGCCGGAGCGGCCGTTGGTGGTGGCCCAGATGCCGGGTACATGCCCGGCGCGGGCGCTGGTCAGCTCCCAGGCGACCGGGTCGAAGCGGACGAAGGTGCAGGTCGCGAAGAGCCCGCAGTCGACGGAGAGCAGCAGATCGTTGGCCCGGCTCAGTACCTCCCCCGGATCGGCGGCGTGGCCGGCGACGGCGCGCAGGCCGAAGCGGATCTGGCCCATGAAGGCGGCCGCCTCGACGTCATGGCCCTGGACATCGCCGACGCAGAAGGCGAGCGAGCCGTCGGGCAGCGGGAAGCCGTCGTACCAGTCGCCGCCGATGTCCAGGCCGTGCCGGGCGGGTGCGTAGGTGGCGGCGGCGCGCAGCCCCGGAACCCCCGGCAGTACGGCCGGCAGCATCTCCCGCTGGAGCGCCTCGGCGAGCTCGACCCGGGCCCGCTGCTTCTCGGCGCCTTCCCGGGCCTGGGCGGTCAGCCGCCCGAGCGTGGTCAGCAGATCGTCCGCGCTCGCCGACCGCGGGGGACGACGCCGAAGCATGGGCCGCTCCCAGGTGCGTCGGTGCGAAGGCCACCGCGGGCGCGCTCATGCGTCTCCGCAGTGGCCGCCGGACCAGCCTCATGGGGCTCTCGGGGAGCCCGCCTCTCCCGAATCATCATATTTCTGCGGGGTGACTTCCGCTTGACGACTCCGGCCCGGCCGCCGCGGCTCAGGCGGCCGCGGGACGAGCCACCTCCAGATGCCGGACGCCGGACCGCACGGCCCAGAAGAAGACGGCGAACGCGAGGGCCGCCACGGTGACCGAGTCGTACGGGGCCGGCAGCCGGCCGGAGCCCTCGAAGGTGCCCAGCCAGGAGAGCACCGTCAGGCCGACCAGGTAGGCCACCAGCCAGGCGCCGGTGCGGAGTTCCGCGCCGAGCGGGCGGCTCGGCCCGGCGCCGTCGCTCTCCAGGGCGGCCTTGTCGCGGGTGCCGGGGCGCATGGCCAGGAAGATCAGCAGGCCGCCGAGTACGAGGGGCAGGGCGAGGCGCAGATCGTGCCAGCCCGACCAGTAGACGAACTCGCTGGCCACCACGAAGCTGAGCGGCGCGATCCAGCGCAGCCCCGGGACCCAGCCGGCGGTGCGGCCGCCCGGTTCGGCGCGGAACACCGCGACCGCGACCGCAGAGGCCGCGTAGATCAGCAGATACATATCGCCCATGACGCTGACGATGTCCTGCCAGCCGCCGAACGGCAGCAGGAAGACCATGATGACGACGAGGTTGATTACCAGCGCCCGGCGCGGGATGCCGAACCGCTCGTTGACCTTCATGAAGTACCGGGGAATGGTGCCGTTCTTGGCGAGCGCGTAGGTGTGCCGCGCGTTGAGCGCCACTCCCACGTACGCCGAACCTCCGGGCGAGATCACCGCGTCCGCGTACAGCAGGCTGGCCAGCCAGTGCAGATTGAGGATCAGGGCGAGCTGGCCGAAGGGCGACTCGAAGGAGACTCCCTTCCAGCCGTTGCCGAGCAGCTGCTCGGGGACGGTGAAGAGGAACGCCAGCTGAAGGGCCAGGTACATGAGCACGGCGAGGCCGATGCCGGTGAGCACCGCGGCGGGGATGGTCCGGCGGGGGTTGCGGGTCTCGCCCGAGAAGTCCAGCGGTGCCTGGAATCCGTTGACGGAGTAGACGATGCCGCCGCCGGCCAGCGCGGTCAGGCAGGCGACATAGCCGTACGGGGCGAAGCCGCCGTGGTCCGTCAGGCGGCCGGAGTGCCAGCCGGAGGCGATCAGCGCGATCACCGTGACGACCGGTACCACGATCTTGAACACCGAGATCAGGTTGTTGAGTTGGGCGAACATCCGCACCGCGAACCAGTTCAGCGCGGTCAGCAGCACGCTGAGTGCGGCGGCCAGGGCCAGCCCGGCGAGGGTGAGGGTCTGTCCGTTGTAGATGCCCGGCAGGTAGTGCCCGGCGTACTGCATGATCGCGCTGATCTCGGCCGCGGTACCGCCCACCGACAGCAGCGTCGACCAGCCGATGAGGGTGCCGACGAGCCGGCCGCTGGCGAACAGCGGCCAGCGGACCGTGCCGCCGCCCTCCGGCCGGGTCGCGCCCAGCTCGATCATGACCAGGGCGACCAGCCCGCACAGCACACCGGCGCCGACCCAGGAGAGCAGCGCCGCGGGGCCGGCCGTCTGGGCCGCGTACAGGGCGGCGAACAGCCAGCCGGAGCCGACGATATTGGAGAAGCCGATGCCGGTCAGCCCCCAGAAGCCCAGGTCACGGCGCAATCGGCGCTCCTGCGCCTGCACTTCCGGGACCGCGGCCCCGTCGCCCTCACCCGATACCTGACGCTCCGTCACGAGAACACGGCCTCCTTGATTCACTGTTACGGCCCGCCGGACCCTACTCGACGATCACCGAAGGGGAATTCCGCGTTCCACCAGCGGACACTTCCTGCACACAGCGCAGCGTCGGGGCACGGAGCGTGCCGAGCGGGACCGGCCCGGACCGGGCACCGCGTACGTGGCGCCATGTGATCCACAGCTCAAGGACGGCCGGATGGGCAGCGCACTCCACGGGGGCCGCCTGGCGCCCTGGCAGCGCAAGGTCATCACCGGCTTCGTCATCGGCGCACTCGTGGTCACCGTGGTGTCGGTAGTCCTGGTCGCCTTCGGCTGACCACCCGCCAGGGCTGCCCCAGGGGCTCAGCCACAGCTCCAGCAGCCCGACCAGCAGGCCGAGCGGTGCGGCGCGGGCCGCCGTCCCGGTGGCGGCTCCGCGGGCGGGCCGTCCTCTGCGAGGGCGTGCAGTGCGGCGAGTTGGGCGCACAGCACGACGCTGATCGCCGCGATTTCCTCCGGCTCGGCATGGCCCTTCTCGATACGCAGCCAGGAGGCGGGCGGATCCTCGGTCGCGCTCCCGTCGAGAGGCGTGCTGCGGTCTGCGGGCGCGCTCTCCCCCGCGACCTGACCCCCGCCGGAAGGTGCGCCGCCTACGGCCACCCTCTCGTCCGGGGCCCCGCCCGCGTCGGCGACGGTGTCCTCCTCGGCCGCTGCGGGTGGCGCCCCGTCGACGGCGGGGCCCTCGCCCAGGGAGACGGCGGCGCCATCGGCTGCGCGCTCGTCAAGGGTGGTGCCCTCGCCGAGGCCGGTGGCCTCGCTGAGGACGGTGCTCGCGTCGGTGGATGTGGTCATGTGTGGGGGTCCATGGGCTCGACGGTGGGGCGTGCTGCGCAACCTGCCGCCCGACGGTGCACGGGGGCTGTTCGGGCAGGTCACAGGGCCGACGCTAGAAGCCCGCCGGGGCGCTGTCGCGCGCTGAGCCCGTCCGCTGCGCCATTCGGACGACCCGCCGGGGGCCCAGGCGTGATATCCGGGGCCGGGGCCGTGTTGCTCCCGGTCCTCACGTCGTGGGCGGCGAGCATCGCGCACAGGTATGTGCAGGCACGCGGCTGCCGGAGGGCGCAGTCAGGAGGGCGGGACGATGAGACGTGATCAGGCCGAGGACGGGTGTGCCGCTCCGCGGCAGGACGGACGCCGGGGATTTCTGAAGTGTGCGGCGGGGATCGCGGGGGTGGCCGCCGCGGGGCTCGGCGGGCCGGCGGCCGCCGCGGCGGACCGGCCCGTGGGCGGGTTGCGCGACGGCGGGCCGCTGCCTGACAAGGTGCCCTTCCACGGTGAGCATCAGGCCGGCATCGTGACCCCGCAGCAGCTCTTCGCCGGCTTCGTCGGCTTCGATGTGCTGGCCCAGGACCGCGACAGCCTGATCTCCCTGTTCCAGCGGCTCACCAGACGGTCGCGGGTGCTGACGGCCGGGGTGAAGCCGTCGGACGAGCAGGTCGCCTCGGAGGAGCCCACCCCCGACTCCCTCACCATCACCCTCGGCGTGGGCGCCTCCCTGTTCGACGACCGCTTCGGCCTGTCCGGGCACAAGCCCCGGCACCTCAAGGCGATGCCGGCGTTCCCCGACGACCGGCTGGAGCCGGCCCGCTGCCATGGTGATCTGTCGTTGCAGGTCTGTGCCCAGCACCCGGACGCGGTCGTCCATGTGCTGCGCGATCTGGCGCGGGAGACGGAGGGGCTGCTGCGGCCCCGTTGGCGTGCGGACGCCTTCCTCAATCCGTCGCGGCCCTCGGGGTCACCGCGGACCTTCGTCGGCTTCAAGGACGGGATCGTCAATCCGGACACCGGCTCGGCGCGGGAGATGGACCGGCTGCTGTGGGTGACCCCGCCCTGCGGGGAGCCGGACTGGGCGCTGGGCGGCAGCTATCAGGTGCTGCGTCTGATCCGCTTCCAGGTCGAGAAGTGGGACAAGGTGCCGCTGGCGCGCCAGGAGAAGATCTTCGGCCGGCGCAAGGCGAGCGGCGCGCCGCTGGACGGCACGCGCGAGTCGGACGCGCCGCGGTACGGCGAGGACCCGCACGGCAGCAAGATCCCGCTCAACTCCCACATCCGGCTGGCCAACCCCCGCACCGAGAAGACCGAGAAGTCCCGCTTCCTGCGCCGGAGTTACAACTACGACGCCGGTTACGACGGCCAGGGACGGATGGACCTCGGGCTGGTGTTCTGCGGCTACCAGCAGGACCCGGAGCGGCAGTTCGCGACCGTGCAGCGGCGCCTCCGGCACGAGCCGCTGTCCGAGTTCATCACACCCATCGGCGGCGGCTACTTCTTCACCCTGCCCGGGGTACGGGACGCCGACGACTGGTTCGGGTCCCGGCTGCTCCAGAAGACCTGAGCGGGTCCGGCCGCACGGCACGAGGGCGGCGCCCGTTCCGGCGCCGCCCTCGTACGTGACTCAGCAGAGTGCGTGGCTCAGCAGATCCGCGGCAGCTGCTCGCCCAGCGGCAGATCGACGACCCGGGTGCCGCCCAGCGGAGTGCGGGCCACGACCATGCCGGGGTGCGTCTCGACGGTCTCCCCGATGATCGCGGCGCCGGCGCCCAGCGGGTGCGTACGCATCGCGTCCAGCACCGCATCGGCGTGCTCGCGGGGGACGAACGCCACCAGTTTCCCCTCGTTGGCGACGTACATCGGATCCAGGCCGAGGATGGCGCAGGCGTTGGCGACGGCCGACGGCACGGGGATCGCGCGCTCCTGGACGACGATGCCGGTGCAGGAGGCGGTGGCGATCTCGCACAGG
Source organism: Streptomyces sp. bgisy130 (assembly GCF_057708345.1). Classification (NCBI taxonomy): domain Bacteria; kingdom Bacillati; phylum Actinomycetota; class Actinomycetes; order Kitasatosporales; family Streptomycetaceae; genus Streptomyces; species Streptomyces sp. bgisy130. The sequence goes on along the minus strand of NZ_JBYISA010000038.1, from coordinate 25,106 downwards.
GCGGCGGCCAGCCCGCCGCGGGTCGGGTCGCGCAGCACATGCAGATCGGGGGTGACCGCGAGCATGCACTCGACGAGGCCGCCGAGGGCCGCACAGTCGCTCTCGATCTCGACGCCGAACTCCAGGCCCTCACGGACGCTCATGATGGCCACGCCGTGCAGGCCGATGTCACCGCTGACGATCACCACATCGCCGGGGACGACGCGCTGCGGGCGCAGATCGACGCCCGCCGGGATCAGGCCGATGCCGGCGGTGTTGAGGTAGACGCCGTCACCGTGGCCCGCCTCGACGACCTTGGTGTCACCGGTCGCCACCTCGACCCCGGCGGCCCGCGCCGCCGCGCCCATGGCGTCGGCGACCCCGGCGACCACCGGCATCTCCACCCCCTCCTCCAGGATGAAGCCGCAGGAGAGATAGGCCGCTCTGGCGCCGCTCATGGCAAGGTCGTTGACGGTGCCGTTGACGGCGAGGTCGCCGATGCAGCCGCCCGGGAAGAAAAGCGGCCGCACGACATAGGAGTCGGTGGAGAACGCCAGGCGGACGCCCCCGAGGGACACCGCGGCGGAGTCGCCGAGCTGGGCGAGGATCTCGCCGCCGAAGGCGGGGGCGAAGATCTGCTGGACGAGTTCGGCGGACAGCGCACCGCCGCCGCCGTGCCCCATGACGACCCGGGGCTGGTCACGGAGCGGGGTGGGGCAGGTCCAGCCGGAGATGTCGACGGTGGGCAGACCGCGATCGGCCGGGGTCGGACCGCCTGGGGTGGGGTGCTTGGTGTCAGGCAACGGGGCTCGCCTCCTGCGGGGTGGGCGTGACGCCGAGTCGGCGGTAGAGGTAGTAGGCGGCACAGGCGCCCTCGCTGGAGACCATGGTGGCGCCGAGCGGGGAGCGCGGGGTGCAGGTGGTGCCGAAGGCTTCGCACTCGTGCGGTTTGAGGAGCCCCTGGAGGACTTCCCCGCTGCGGCAGGCGGCGGGTTCGCGGGTGGTGATGCCGTCGACGGAGAAGCGGTACTCGGCGTCGTAGTCGCGGTAGCGCTCCGACAGCCGCCAGCCGCTGGCGGGGATGGTGCCGATGCCGCGCCAGGCGCGGTCGGTGACCTCGAAGACATCGGCGAGCATGGCCTGCGCGGCCGGGTTGCCCTCGCTGCGGACGGCGCGCGGGTAGGCGTTGTCCACGGTGTGTTCGCCGCGCTCCAGCTGACGGACGGTGCGGCGGATGCCCTCCAGGATGTCCAGCGGTTCGAAGCCGGTGACCACGATGGGGACCTGGAAGCGGTCGGCCAGTTCGGGGTACTCCCCCATGCCCATCACACTGCACACATGGCCCGCGGCAAGGAACGCCTGGACCCGGCAGCTGGGCGAGGTCATGATCGCCTCGATGGCGGGCGGCACCCGGACGTGGGAGACCAGCATGCTGAAGTTGGGGATGCCGAGCTTGCGTGCCTGATGGACCGTCATGGCGTTGGGCGGTGCGGTGGTTTCGAAGCCGATGCCGAAGAACACCACCTCGCGGTGCGGGTTCTGCTGGGCGATCTTCAGGGCGTCGAGCGGGCTGTAGACCACCCGGACGTCGCCGCCCTGGCTGCGGACCTGGAACAGATCGCGGTCGGTGCCGGGGACGCGGAGCATATCCCCGAAGGAACAGAAGATCACGTTGGGTTGGGCAGCGATCTCCAGGGCCTTGTCGATGACCTCCAGCGGCGTCACACAGACCGGACAGCCCGGCCCGTGGATCAACTCCACCTGATCAGGCAGGAGTTGGTCGATACCGTGCCGGATGATGGTGTGGGTCTGCCCGCCGCAGACCTCCATCAGGGCCCAGGGCCGGGTCACCGTGGCCCGGATCTCGTCAAGCAGCCGCCGGGCCAGCTCGGGGTTCTGGAATTCTTCGAGGTACTTCACCGGCTCGCCTCCCGCGCTCCGTCGTGGTGGACGGCCGGGGGTGTACCGCCCGCCCCGTCCCATCCCTCGGGGGCGGCGGCCGCCTCCCAGGAATCGCCGAACTCCTCCTGGAGCAGGCCCAGTTCCTCGAACAGGGCGAGGGTGTGCCGGGCGGATTCCTCGTCCAGCCGCTGGAGTGCGAAGCCGACATGAACGATGGCGTACTCACCGACCTTCAGGTCGGGGACGTACTCCAGGCACACCTCCTTGACCACGCCGCCGAAGTCGACGGTCGCCATGCGGGTGCCGTCCCGTTCCTCGATGTCCAATACCTTGCCGGGTACCGCCAGGCACATGGGGCCTCTCCTCGTCGTGGGTACGTTGCGTCCGCCGCGCCGCGGTGCCGCTCAGCGCACGGCGGCTCCTGCCGTGCGCGCCGCCACGACGATCTGACCGAGCGCCAGTCCCCCGTCGTTGGGCGGGACGCGGCGGTGGCGCAGGACGGTGAAGCCGTCCTCCCGCAGGAGTCGGGCGGTGGTCTCGGCCAGCAGGGTGTTGGCGAAGACCCCGCCGGTCAGGGCCACGGTCGTCAGGCCGGCCCGCTCCCGGGCCGACGCGCAGCAGCGCCGGACGAGGTCGGCGACCGCGGTGTGGAAGCGGGCCGCGATCAGCGGGACGGCGGTGCCCGCGCGGAGGTCCTCGACGACGGCGGTGAACACCGGCGCCGGGTCGGCGACGAGGTCGGCGGCCGCCGGGCCGGTCTGCCCGGCGCGCAGCGCGAACGTGTAGCCGGGACCGGGGTCCTCGCCCGCGGTCAGGGCGGCGGCTTCGAGGGCGACGGCGGCCTGGGCCTCGTACCCGGCGTGGTGGCAGACCCCGGCCAGCGAGGAGACCGCGTCGAAGAGCCGGCCCATGCTGGAGGTGGGCACGCAGTTGAGGAGCCGTTCGAGCTGCCGGGCCAGCAGCCGCCGCTCGTCCGGCGGGCAGACCGCCACCGGGGGCAGGTCCGCGGCCCAGTCGATACCGGCGGCGCGCAGGTGGGCGAGGGCCATCCGGTAGGGGCGCCGTACGGTGGTGTCGCCGCCGGGCAGCGGCACGTAGGCGAGCTGTCCGAAGCGGCGGTAGCCGTCGTAGTCGGCGAGCAGGATCTCGCCGCCCCAGATCGTGTGGTCGTCGCCGTAGCCGGTGCCGTCGAAGGCGACCCCGATGACGGGATGGCCGTCGCGGAGCCCGTGTTCGGCCATGGCCGCGGCGATATGGGCGTGGTGGTGCTGGACGCGGACCAGCGGCCGGCCGTCGGTGTGGCCCTGCGCCCACCGGCCGGAGCGGTAGCCGGGATGCCGGTCGGCGGCGAGGAGTTGGGGGCGTACCCCGGTGACCGTTTCCAGATGTGCCTCGGCCCGCTCGAAGGCGAACTGGGTCGCCACATCGTCCATGTCGCCGATGTGGGCGGACAGCCAGGCGCGGTGCCCTTCGGCGAGGCAGAACACGTTCTTGAGGTCGCCGCCGGTCGCGAGCGCGGGCCGGACCGGCACCGGGAGCGGGACCGGGAACGGGGCATAGCCGCGGGAGCGGCGGACGAACAGCGGCTCCCCGTCGCTGATCCGGACCACGGAGTCGTCGCAGGGAATCCGGATCGGCCGGTCGTGGGTGAGCCAGGCGTCCGCGAGATGCGCGAGGCGCCGTACGGCCTCGTCGTCGTCGGTGACGATCGGTTCGCCCGCGACATTTCCGCTGGTCATGACGAGCAGCCGGGGCCCCGGAGGGTCGCCGGGCAGTCCGAGGAGCAGGTGGTGCAGCGGGGTGTACGGCAGCATGACGCCCAGGTCGGGGCTGCCGGGGGCGACGGCGTCGGACAGCGTGGGTGCGCCGGGGGCCGGGGCCGGGTGCGGGGTGCGGCGCAGCAGGACGATCGGACGCACCGGCCCGGTGAGCAGCGCGCTCTCCTCCGCTCCCACGCGCACCAGGTGGGTCACCTCGTCCACGTGACGGGCCATCAGGGCGAAGGGTTTGTCGCCGCGGGCCTTGCGGTGGCGCAGCAGCGCGACGGCGGTGTCGTCGGAGGCGTCGCAGACGAGGTGGTAGCCGCCGAGCCCCTTGACGGCCACGATCGCGCCCTCGGCGAGCAGCCGCCGGGTGTCGGCGACCGGGTCGGCGCCGGGGGCCGGGCGCGGTGGGCGGGTGCGGTCGGCGGGGTCCGCGGTCAGCAGCCGCAGCCGGGGGCCGCAGTCATGGCAGGCGATCGGCTGGGCGTGGAACCGCCGGTCGCCCGGGTCCGCGTACTCCCGCGCGCACCGGGGGCACATCGGGAAGCGGTCCATGGTCGTCAGCGCCCGGTCGTAGGGGATCGCGGTGACGATGGTGAAGCGCGGCCCGCAGTGGGTGCAGCTGAGGAAGGGGTGCCGGTGGCGGCGGTCGGCGGGGTCGGTCAGCTCGGCGAGACAGGCCGCGCAGGTGGCGGCGTCCGGGGCGACCAGGGTGCGGGAGGGGCCGTGGGCGCGGGAGGGGAGGATCCGGAAGCCGGTGTCGCCGGCCACGGCGATCTCCTGGCCGTCGACGGTCTCCACGACGGCCAGCGGCGGGGCCTCGCCGCTGAGGCGTTCACCGAAGCGGGCCAGCGCCGCGGGAGCGCCCTCGACCTCGGCGACCACGCCCTCACCGGTGTTGGTCACATGGCCCGTCAGGCCCATTTCGGTGGCGAGGGTGTGCACGAACGGGCGGAAGCCGACGCCCTGGACGACGCCGCGCACGGTGATCCGGCGGCGTACGGCGGCGGTGGGAGGGGCCGTCGCGGTGCTCCCCTCGGCCTGCCGGATGGTCATGAGCGGCTCGACGCCACGGTGTCGGGGTCGGTGCTGTGCGCAGGGCCGCCCGGTGCCCGGTGCGGGTGGTGGTGCTCCCCGGCGTGGTGGTGCTCCCCCGCGTGGGTGTGCTCGCCGTGCCCGTGGTCTGCCGGGTGGGAGTGGTCTGCCGGGTGGGTGTGCCCCTCGTCGCACGGCTGGTCGTCCTCGGCGTCATGCACGTGGTGGGACTTACGGGTCATGACCGGGATGTGCACCGGCACGCCGTCCCGCGCCGCCAGCGCCCGGTCCAGCAGCAGCCCGTCGCCCTCCCCGCCGCGCGCGGAGGTGAGGACGACCTCCACACCGGGGTTGATCTGTTCGACGTTGGCGCGGAACTCCTTCTCGTCGAACGCCACCGCCTCGGCGATATCGGTCTTGGTGACCACCACCAGATGCGCGAGACCGAAGGCGGTGGGGTACTTCAGCGGCTTGTCCTCGCCCTCGGTCACCGACGCCAGCACGACGCGCAGCGTCTCCCCGAGGTCGTAGGAGGCGGGGCAGACCAGGTTGCCGACGTTCTCGATGAACAGCAGCCGGGTGTCCGCGGGGAGCCAGCCGTGCAGGTGCCCGCCGAGCATCTCGGCCTCCAGGTGGCACAGCCCGTCGGTGAGCACCTGTTTGACGGGCACTCCGGAGCGGGCCAGCCGGACGGCGTCGTTCTCGGTGGCGAGGTCGGCGGTGAGCGCCGCGACGGGAATACCCCGGCTGCGGGCCAGGGTGAGCTCACTCTCCAGGAGCGCGGTCTTGCCGCTGCCGGGGCTGGAGAGCAGATTGACCAGCGCGGTGCCACGCGCAGCGAGGTCCTCGCGCAGGGTGTGGGCACAGGCGTCGTTCTTGGCGAGGACCGCCTGTTGCAGGTCGACGACACGGCACATGGTTCAGCGCTCCTCGTGGGTCGGTGCGTGTACCGGTGCGTCGTTCCAGCACACGCTGACGATCTGGAGTTCCCGGCCGGACAGCAGCTCGGCCGTGGCTCCGCCGCAGCCCGGACAGCTGAGCTGCGGCGGCATGCCCACCGGCCAGGTGTCCGCACAGGGGCCGCAGCGGGCGCGGGCCGCGACGGGTTCCGTCACCAGCTCCGCCCCCTCCAGCACCGTTCCGGCGCAGGCGAGTTCGAAGGAGAAGGCCAGCGCGTCGGGGACCACCCCGGCCAGTTCGCCGACCCGCAGCCGGACGCGGTGGACGGCGGTGGCCCCGGCGGGCCGGGCCGCGCTTTCGACCTGGTCCACGACCGCAAGCGCGATGGACATCTCGTGCATCGGTCCCTCTCTGGTGCGGGGACGACCGGGTGCCGCTCGGCTTCATTAGACGGCGCGGCCGGAGGGCGGCCGGGGTGCCTCGCCGGGGCGGCGCGGTGGCGTACACCGTTCGGTGCAGCGCCGCCCCGCCCCGTCACATGGACCGGATGCGCAGATAGCGTTTGAGGTCGGGCAGCATGGACTTCACGACGAGGGCGAGCGCGGCGGCGACCGCCCCGCTCAGGGCGAACTTCAGCATGGTGTCGTGTTCCTCTCACTGGTGTGCGGTCCGGCGGCGGACGGGGTCGGTTCCTCCGCGCCGATCAGCCGCAGGATGAGCTGTACGGCCTCGTCGACGGCGGCGTCGACGGGTTCGCTGAGCCCGATGCCTTCGGCGACATCGGCGGGTTCGCAGCCGACGACCAGGACGCGCTCCGGGCGTCGGCCACCCGTGCCCGCGCTGAGGGTGTCCAGGAGCGCGAGCACGGCGTCGGGGGTCATGTGGTGGCCGTCCATCGCGGTGTCCGGCGGGCGGGCGGCGGGCGCGGTGGCGTCGAGAAGGTAGACGGTGCCGGGGTCGCCGCCGCGCGCGGAGGCGTCGACGAGGAGCACGGTGTGGTAGCCGTCCAGCATCTGGTAGGCGAGGTGTATGCCCCGTACGCCGGCGTCGACGACCTCGACCCCGTCGGGGAGTTGCTGCTCACCGAGCCGGCGGACGGCCTCGACGCCGAAGCCGTCGTCGCCGAGGAAGATGTTGCCGACGCCGGCGATCAGCGTCTTCGCGGGCCGCCTGGCGACGGATGCCTCGGCACTCACGCGTCCTCCAGGGGAGCGACTTCGTCGGGTTGGAAGTACAGGAACCGGCCCTGCTCGCGCCGGATGTCGACGCCCGGGTCGCCCTCCACGGTCACCGCGAGGTGCACCCCGCCGTCGACGTCGTGCAGAACCGCCTCGACCTGCGCGGTACGGCCCTGGAGGAAGAGGTCCTGGGCGTCGGTGCGCCGCAGGCCGGGGCGCAGCAGCACCCGGCTGCCGGCGCCGACCGACCGCCCGTCGAGGGTGATCCGGTCGCGGACGGGATCGACGCTGCGGTCGCTCTCCGGGTCACACCAGGGGGTGTCCGGGCGGACGCCCGGCACGTCCGGGGCGAGGGTGTCCGGGGCGGCCGGGCCGGGTCCGGTGACATCGCGGAGGGCCCGTACGGCGCCGTGCAGCCGCTCCAGCACCTCGGGCGGCATGGTGTCGGCGAGCTCGATGACCTCGGCGGCGCGGGGGTCGGTGCCGCGGGCCTCGCGCTTCTCCTCGTCGGTGAGGGCCGCGGTGCGCAGGGTCAGGATCTCGTCGATCTCCAGGGCGTCGTAGAGCGCGCCGGGGCTTTCCGGGGCGATGGCCGGGTGGTCCTCCAGGATGATCGGCGCGGAGAGCACCACATCGGCGCGGCCGGACTCGCCGGCCAGCACCGGCCAGGCGTGCTCGTTGTGGCAGGCCGCGACGGCCGCCTTGGCCCACTCCGGCGGGTCGGTCATGGAGACGAACGCGCCCGCGCTCAGGCCGAGGAGGAGATGGGCCCCGACCAGCGAGCGGGGCAGTGCCGCGGCACGGTCGGCGTCGTCGTCCGGTTGCCAGCCGCTGGTGTTCTCGACGGTCGCGGTCAGCCGGAACGCCGCGTACGGGCCGTCGAGTGCGCTCGCGGTCAGCCGGACCCGGCCGTCGATCCGGGCGCTGTGCCGCGCCAGCCGGCCGACGAGCTGTCCGTCGGCGTCATGGACCGGCTCGGTCTCGTTCCGCGCGGGCCGGGTGAACGGGACGGTGACGCCCTCGCCGGTGAGCCTGGAGACATCGGCCGCGAGCGTGACGCGCTCCTCGACGCCCTCGTCCCAGGGGACCAGCACCCGGTCGGGCAGTTCGAGTTCCGTCACGGTCTCGAACCCGCCCTCCGGGGAACGGCGTTGGACCGTGCGCCGCTGGGCGCGCAGAAACCGCAGCTCGGCCGAGAGCCGGGCACCGGAGCGGGGCTCCATGAGGCATTCGGTGCGCTGGAAGGAGTGCTCCGCGCTGCCGGCGCCCCAGTGCGGCGGGACGAGCACCCCGAACTGCCAGCGGAGTTGGTTCTTGGCGGCGGACGCGCGGTACGGGTAGAGCACATAGCCCTCGAACAGCACGGCGTCGGCCACCTGGCGGGCGGCGGCGAAGCGGTCCGCCATCTCCTGGGGCAGCACGCTGGTCGTCACGGCGCGGTCCTCTCGCTGACGGGGCGGACGGCGGTGCCCGGGAAGAGCCGGGCGCGCGGTGCGGGCGGTGGGGTGCCGTCGGCGGCGGCCAGCAGCGACTCGACGGTCGCCTGCCAGGAGGGCAGGGCGTGCCGGGAGCGGTAGGCGAGCAGCGCGTCGAGTGTCTCGCGGGGCAGCCGCAGCCAGCCGCAGCCGGGGAAGTGCGCCTCGGTCATCTCCTGCCAGACGGCCACCGGCATCCGTACGGACGCTTCCTTGTTCCAGGGCACCGGGTGCACCTGGAAGCCGCCCGCGCCGGCGAACACCGTGCCGGAGAACAACAGCAGCAGCGGGACCTCCCCCTCGCGCAGCGCATGGAAGTAGCGGCCGACCGCGACGTCCAGGTCGTAGGTGCAGGGGACGGGGAGGTCCACCTCGGTCTCACCGGTGAATCCGGGGACGACGAGGGAGACCTGGGCGAACTGAAGCGGGTGCAGGGTGGTGCCCCAGCGGGACCGCTCGCCGAAGAGGTCGGACAGTGCCTCGGCCTCGTCGGACCGGTAGCCGCGGCGGGCCGGTTCGATACGGAGCTGGCAGCGCAGCGCGAGGGCGTGCACCCGGGCCGCTTCGGCGGCGGTGATCCGCAGCCGGAAGAGGAGGGTGGGGGCGGCCGCGTAGCGGTCGGCGCGGACGCCGGTGCAGACGAAGGACAGCTCGGTCACGGCCGGTCGTCCTCCCTCGGCTCGCGGGCCCGGCGGGCGACCTTGGTGAAGAAGTCGGCGAGCGCGGCGCGTGCCTCGGCACCGCCGTCGAAGCCCTGCCACAACAGGCGCATCCGGCCGACGAGTTCGTAGCAGATGTCGACGGGCACCAGGTAGCAGTCGATCCGGCCTTCGGCGCGGCGCAGCAGCAGCGCCTCCACATCGGGCCGGAGGAGGGCGGCCAGCCGGCTGGCGGAGAGCACGGCCTGCCAGGTCGACGGGTCGAGCTCGCTCTCGGTGGCGCCGGCCGGGCTGGGGTAGAGGGCGGCCAGCCGGTCCGGGTCGGCGCTGCGCAGGAAGAAGGCGACACCGACGGGGATCTGGAGCCGGTCCCAGGCCGCGTCGTCGAGGGTATAGCCCGGGTCGACGAAGTAGCGGTCGGGGACGGTACGGAATTGTCCGGCGCCGGCGCCTGGCCGGTCGAAGAGCAGCGCGCACGGGGTGCAGGCGCAGGCCAGCGCGCGGCGTGCGGTGTCGACCAGATGGCGGTGGTTGTGCTCGGCGAGCACCACGGCGCACAGTTCGCAGCGCTCGGGGGCGGCCGGCACCGGGGCCCGGAAGCGGCGCAGGCCACGGTGGGCGGGCGGTGTTCCGAGGCGCGGGAGCGCCGGTTGCCGGCCGCTCACGAGGCGGTGGCGGCGGTCGGCGGGCGACGGGAGATCTGCAACAGCGCCGGCTCGGCCCGTTCGCCCGCCGCCTCCCACCCCATCGAGGTCACCTCGGGCGCGAAGCAGGAGACGGCGGCCTCGACGGCCTGCTGGGCCTGTTGGCTGGTGCTCGGGCAGCCGCAGCCGCCGGAGTCGGCGGCGCGCAGCCGCAGCGTTCCGCTGCCCGCGTCGAACTCCGCGACCTCGGCGGGGTGTTGGCGCCGGACACTGTCCAAGGCGCGGCCGATGCGGGTCGCAGGGTCCTCGGGGTGCAGATCGTGCAGCACCAGCAGGCTGGTCACCAGCTCGTCGCGCAGCAGCGCCGGCCGGGGGCCGTCGTCGCCCGTGGCGCTGCCCACGAGGTGCATGATCCGGGCGAGTCCCGCGCCGTAGAAGTCCATCAGGACGCGGACGAGTTCCTCGGCGGCGGCGCTCGCCTCGCGGTCGTCGCGCTGCGCGAGGCGGTCCAGCACCTCTTCGACGCGCCGGCCGGTGGCCTCGGCGTTCGGCGCGGCGGGGGCCGCGGCGGCTGCGTTCGGCGCGGCGGCCCCGGGTGCACCGGTCTGCGGTGCGGCGGCCTCTGCCGTGGTGGCCCGGGCGCTCATCCGGAGAGCCCGCTCAGTCCGGTGGGCACATGCATCTTCTCCACCGACTTGCCGTTGCCGACGTACATATGGACGCCGCACGGCAGACACGGGTCGAAGCTGCGCACCGTGCGCATGATGTCGATGCCCTTGAAGTTCTCCGGGGAGTTCTCCTCGAAGATCGGGGTGTTCTGGACGGCGTCCTCGTACGGGCCGGGGGTGCCGTAGGTGTCCCGGGTGCTGGCGTTCCACGGGGTCGGCGGGTACGGGTGATAGTTGGCGATCTTGCCGTCCCGGATGACCATGTGGTGCGAGAGGACGCCGCGCACCGCCTCGGTGAAGCCGCAGCCGATCGACTCGTCGGGAACCTCGAACTTCTCCCACGTCTGGGTGCGCCCGGCGCGGACCTCCTCCAGGCCCTGCTCCGCGAAGTGCAGCGCCATGGCGGCGGTGTACGCCTGGAAGTAGGTGCGGGCCCGGTTGCGCTCCAGCGCGTTGCTCCACTTGGGGATCTTCCACTCGAAGCGGGCCTCGGGCCGCGTCATGGAGCGGGGCAGGTCGATGGTGACGCTGTGGCCGGTGGACTTGACGTACGGGGTGTCGACGAGCCCCGACAGGGCCGTGGACCACAGCCGTGCGATCGGGCCGCCGCCGGTGTCCAGGGCCAGATGCTCCTTGCCGTCGAACCAGCGCGGGGACATCACCCAGCTGTACTTGTCGTTGAAGTCCCGCTTCTGCGGGGCGGGGATGGTGTGCTGGTTCCACGGGTGGCGCGGGTCGACGGGGTTGCCGAGCGGGTCGTGGGTGACGAACTGCTCCTGGCCTTCCCAGTCCTGGTAGTAGGAGCTGCCCAGCAGGATCCGGATGCCCAGGTTGATCTCGGTGAGGTCGTTGGTGACCAGTTTGCCGTCGACGATGATGCCCGGGGTGACGAACATCTTCCGTCCCCAGTCCGTCATGTTGCGATAGGTGAAGTCGCAGTGGTCCGGGTCGTTGAGCGCACCCCAGCAGCCGAGCAGGACGCGTCGCCGGCCGACCTCCTCGTACCCGGGCAGCGCCTCGTAGAAGAAGTCGAACAGGTCGTCATGGAGCGGCACGACCCGCTTCATGAACTCGACATAGCGCATCAGCCGGCTGAGGTAGTCGGTGAACAGCTGGACGCTGGCGATGGTGCCGACACCGCCCGGGTAGAGCGTGGAGGGGTGCACATGGCGGCCCTCCATGAGGCAGAACATCTCCCGGGTGTAGCGGCTGACCTGGAGGGCCTCGCGGTAGAACTCGCCCTCGATGGGGTTGAGGGAGCTCATGATGTCGGCGATGGTGCGGTAGCCGTGGTCGCCCGCGTGGGGGGCCTCGGTGCGCTGGGCGAGCTCCCAGACGCCGGGGTTGGTCTCGCGGACCATCTTCTCGCAGTAGTCGACCCCGACCAGGTTCTCCTGGAAGATGTTGTGGTCGAACATGTACTCGGCGGACTCGCCGAGGTTGATGATCCACTCCCCCAGGTGCGGCGGCTTCACCCCGTAGGCCATGTTCTGCGTGTACACCGAGCAGGTGGCGTGGTTGTCACCGCAGATGCCGCAGATCCGGCTGGTGATGAAGTGCGCGTCACGCGGGTCCTTGCCACGCATGAAGACGCTGTAGCCACGGAAGACGGACGAGGTGCTGTAGCACTCCGCCACCCGCTTCTGCTTGAAGTCGATCTTGGTGTGAATCCCGAGGCTGCCCACGATCCGGGTGATCGGATCCCAGGACATCTCCGTCAGACCGCTGCCGTCGGCCGCCTTCGTTCTCGGTGCCATCGTGAGTGCCGTGCCCTTCTTTTGCGTGCGCGCGGAGGTGGGGTCGGACGGAGGGTCCGGGGTGCTGCCGGACGGCTACGGGCGGGGTGTGCTCACCACGGTTTCCGGTAGCCGGTGGTCAGTTGGTCGCCGCGGTGGCGCCACTTGGGCTCGTGGTCGACGGTCCTGGCCGTGATGCTCCGGAGACGGCGGACGACACTGCCGTACGCGGAGCTGGCGCTGCTGGAGATCTTGCCGCCGGGCGGCTCGTCCATGAACGGCATGAACTTGTCGGGGAAGCCGGGCATGGTGCAGGCGATACAGATACCGCCGACGTTCGGGCAGCCGCCGATGCCGTCCATCCAGCCCCGCTTGGGCACGTTGCATTTGACCACGGGACCCCAGCATCCGAGCTTCACCAGACACTTGGGCGAGTCGTAGGTGGTGGCGAACTGGCCCTGCTCGTAGTAGCCGGCCCGGTCACAGCCCTCGTGCACGGTCTCTCCGAAGAGCCAGGTGGGCCGCAGCTGTTCGTCCAGCGGGATCATCGGAGCCGCGCCCGTCGCCTGGTAGAGCAGATAGGTCAGCGTCTCCGAGAAGTTGTCCGGCTGGATCGGGCAGCCCGGCACGCAGACGATCGGGATCCCGGCCTTGGAGGTCCAGTCCCAGCCCAGGTAGTCGGGCACGCCCATGGCTCCGGTCGGGTTGCCCGCCATCGCATGGATACCGCCGTACGTGGCGCAGGTACCGATCGCCACTACGGCGAGCGCCTTGGGGGCGAGCCGGTCGATCCACTCACTGGTGGTGATCGGCTGGCCGGTCTCCGGGTCATCACCGAAGCCGCACCAGTACCCTTCCGGCTTGATGGACTCGTTGGGGATGGACCCCTCGACGACCAGCACGAACGGGTCGATCTCACCGCGTTCGCCCTTGAAGAACCACTCGATGAAGGTGTCCGCGCCACCGACCGGACCGCATTCGAAATCGATCAGTGGCCAGTGGACGGCGATCTTGGGCAGCCCGGGCAGCACACTGAGCGCGATCTCCTCAATGCTCGGCTGCGTCGCGGCGGTGAGCGACACGGAGTCGCCATCGCAGCTCAGGCCGGCGTTGATCCAGAGAATGTGGATCGGGGACTCGTCCTCGGCGGACGGCTTTCCGTTCGCAGCGGCCTTTTCGGCCACGCTCGAAGCTGCGGACATGGGCATGTCTCCTAGGCAGATATGCAACGAAAGCGCTCATTCAAGGCTTCCATCCACCTTGGTAACACCGATCCCCGGACATGGGGCGGTCACCAGGGGCCGTTGCGGTGACACACCACCCGAGCGTCCGAACCGAAGGCCACGGCACCACAGCCGGTCATCGCCGGCCGCTGTCACGCCATGCGCTGTGCCGGTTCGCCCCCCACACCTCGCACACGGCACGCCCCCGGCGCACGGTGCGCCGGGGGCGTGCTGTCGTGGCGGAGTCGTCCGCGGCCGTCCTGGCCGCCGGGTCCGCGGACTGGGCCGTCAGCCCAGGGCGCCGGCCTCCACCGCGGTCACGCCGAACCGTCCGCCGCACACCCGCAGTCCGCGGCTGCCGGTGGTCATCGACTCCTTGGAGCCGGGAGGGTAGACGAAGACGATCTGCGACTTGCTCCAGCACGGGGTGTCCGAGACGCCCTCGTTGAGGGTGTGCAGCAGGGCGTGTGCGCTCTGGCCCGGCTGGAGCCGGACGACCCCGCCGGCGCCGCCCTCGCGGGTGGCGGGCTTGCCGACCGGCGAACCGTCACGGTTGATCAGCGAGACGCCCGGGAAACCACGCAGCGAGCAGGGCTTGGTGCCCTTGTTCGTGAAGACGAGGGGGTAGCGGATGTTGCCCGCGCCGGCGTCGGCGGCGCCCAGGCGCAGCGACATATTGGCGGCGGTGCAGCGGTCCGAGGTCGCCTCGGCGGAGGTGTGGGCCTCCGCGGCACTGGGGGCCTTGCCCGTCGGCTTCCCGCCGGGAATGGCCGGCTTCGCCGACGGCCGCTGACCGCCCGCGGAGGACTGCTCCTTCGCACCGGACGACGGTGCGCTGCCCTGGGACGACGAGGAGCCGCCGCTTTCCTTGTCGTGGGACGAGGCGGGTGCGGCGGCCGACGAGGGGCGGGATGCGGCGTCGGGGTCGCCCTCGCAGGCGGTGAGCGCAAGCGCCGCGACAGCGATCAGCGATCCGGCGGCGACACGACGACCCCGGCCGAGCGACTTGATGGTGAGCGACATAAGTGTCCCCCTCGTCTGGTAGGTGCGAGCTCTCGTAGTGGGGTGCGGTCCGTCCGTTGCTCGTTCCAGCGTGGCCCTGGGCACTGCCGGTCCGCTAACGAGGCACTAACACACCACTAACGAGCTTGGGTCACCGACACGCCGAAAGCCCCGGCAACCGGTGTGACCAGCCGGGATGTGGGGCGTGCCGCTCAGACTCGCAGAAAATTCCCGGATTGCGGATACGGAACCGCCGGGTTCGGCCGTTCCGTCGACCGAGATCACCGGGCCCACGGCCCCCTGCGGACCCACCGGCCCCGGCGGCACCGCTCCGGTTCACCCACCCGGACTGCTCGGGTTGCGGGCGGAGAGGTGCTGTCGTAGGCGTGCTGGGGACCGGCGAGCGGGGGGTGTGCGCCGTGGCAGCGGCGGAGTGCGGGTCACGGAGGGTGACGCCGTCGGGCGCCGTCGCGCCGCCGGCCCTCGCCGTGCCGCGCTCGTCCAGGCCGTGACGGACAGCGACGGAGCGGCGGCGAGCCACGTCCACAGACCGAACTCGACGCGACGCCGGCGCAGCTGCTGGGCCGCTGACCTGCACCGGACGGCCCGCGACCGGACACCCGCCGATTACCGCCGCGCCCTCGTATTCGACAGGATGGGCGGCATGACCGAGATCCGCACGCCCCGCCTCATCCTCCGCCGCTGGACCGACGACGACCTCGCCCCCATGGCGGACATCCACACGGACCCGCTCGTCATGCGCTGGATCGGCGACGGCTCCACCCTCGGCCTGGACGAAACGGCCGAGGAGATCGAGCGATGGGAGGAGGAGTGGGACGACGAAGGCTTCGGCATCTTCGCCGTCGAACTCCTTGCCTCGGGCGAACTGGCCGGATGCGCCGGGCTGTCCGTCCCCCAGTTCCTCCCGGAGGTCCGGCACGAGGTGGCGATCAGCTGGCGCCTGGGCCGGCAGTACTGGGGCCAGGGCTACGCCTCCGAAGCCGCCCAGGCCGTGCTGGAGTTCGCCCTCCAGGACCGCGGCCTGGACCGCGTCATCGCCGTCAACCGGCTCGGCCACGAGTCCTCCCTGAGCGTCATACGCAAGCTCGGCATGGCCTTCGAACGGGAGGCGACACATCCGAAGTACGGCCATGCGCTGACGGTGCACAGCATCGATCTCACGGAGTACCAGGGCTGAGTCGGCCACTGGTAACGCTGGTACTTCGTTTTCAGAAGCACCAGCCTCCCTCCACTGCTTCGACCAGGCTCGCCCCGGAACCCGGCACACCGAAGTTCGACGGCTTTCTCCCTCCGGCCGCACCGGAGACCTGAAGCACCACGCGGCACGATGGGACCGAGGGCGGACAGCTGTGCCTCAAGTCACCTGTGGAGAAGCCGACTTGGGGCTGCGGCTGAGAGGCCGCCGCCCTGCCGGGTTGAGTGGTGATCGGCAGGGCGTCTGCATGCGTCTGCGGTGTGCGTCCGCGGGTGTGCGTCCGCTTGCCTGAGTCCGTCAGCCGGTGGCTGTCGGTGGCTGGGCCAGGTCCAGATCCTGGGTTTCGTGGGCGCCGGCGGCGAGGGATATCGGGGCGGCGTGGGGCGGGTAACCGGCCGCTGTGAGGGTGTAGTGCGGGCCGCGCAGGCCGGAGAAGGCGAAGGCGCCGTCCGGTCCGGTGACGGTGTGCCCGGCGACCGTGCCGTCCTCGACGAGGGTCACGGCGACGTCGGCAACCGGCCGGCCGTGCGGGCCCCGTACCGTGCCGCGGACGGCGACAGTCGGCTTCAGCCGGGCGTCCTGCCGTTCCGGCGCCCCGCCGGACATGTCCACGGCGTGCGCCTGCGGCTGGTGACCGGCCGCGCCGCACCCTGCGCTCCATCGGCATCCACCGCGTCCACCGCCTCCGCCGCGTCGTCGGTGCTCTGGGCGACCAGGGTCCGGCGGGACGCCGTGCGCTGTGACGGCAGGAAGCAGGCCAGGGCGACGCCGGCCAGGACGGCGGCCGTGGCGATGAGGAAGGAGACCCGGAAGCCGGCCAGCGTGGGTACCGTGACCGGTCCCGCCTTCTGGGACATATGGGCCAGGACCATGCCGATCACCGCGCTGGACACCGAGGTGCCGATGGAGCGCATCAGGGTGTTCAGGCCGTTGGCCGCACCGGTCTCCGAGGCGTCGACGGCCCCGATGATCAGGGCGGGCAGCGAGGAGTACGCCAGGCCGATGCCGGCCCCGACGACCACCGCGATGATGACGGTCTGCCAGGGGGCGTCCATCAGGCCGATGCCCGCGCCGTAGCCGATCGCGATGACGAGCATGCCGAGCAGCAGCGAGACCTTGGGGCCGCGCCGGGCGGCGATCCGGGCGTACAGCGGGGCGACGAGCATCATCGTCAGGCCCAGTGGCGCCATGCACAGCCCGGCCACCACCATCGACTGACCCAGTCCGTAACCGGTCGACGTGGGCAGTTGCAGCAGTTGCGGCAGTACCAGGGAGATGGCGTAGAACGCCACACCGACCGTTATCGAGGCGAGGTTGGTCAGCAGCACCTCACGGCGCGCGGTGGTCCGCAGATCGACCAGCGGATCGGCGAGACGCAGCTCCATCACGCCCCACAGCACCAGGATGACGGCCGCAACGCCGAAGAGTATGAGGGTGGTCGGCGAACCCCAGCCCCAGTCGCTGCCCTTGGTGACGGGCAGCAGCAGAGCCACCAGACCGGCCGACAGCCCGAGGGCGCCCGCCACGTCGAAGCGCCCCTGGGCCCGTACCGCGGTCTCCGGGACGACGAGGAGGGTGAGCAGCATCGACAGCACGCCGAGCCCGGCCGCACCGAAGAACAGGGTGTGCCAGTCGGCGTGTTGGGCGACCAGCGCAGCCACCGGCAGGGCGAGCCCGCCGCCGACGCCGATCGATGAGCTCATCAGGCCCATGGCCGAGCCGAGCCGCTCACGCGGCAGCTCGTCGCGCATGATGCCGATACCGAGGGGAATGGCGCCCATGGCGAAGCCCTGGAGCGCCCGGCCCACGATCATGGTGACCAGATCACTGGTGAAGCCGCAGACCAGCGAGCCGACGACCATGATCGCGAGGCTGGTCAGCAGCATCCGCCGCTTGCCGTACAGATCGCCGAGGCGCCCCATGATGGGGGTCGAGACGGCACCGGCGAGGAGGGTGGCGGTCATCACCCATGTGGCGTTGCCGGCCGTCGTGTTGAGCAGCACCGGCAGGTCTTTGATGACCGGCACCAGCAGCGTCTGCATCACCGCGACGACGATGCCGGCGAAGGCGAGGACCGGGACGATGCCGCCGGGGGATCTCCGCCGCCCGCCCACGGCCGGGTCGGACCCCGGGGTCGTGGCCGCGGTCTCCGCGGCCCTTGCGGGGAGTTGGTCCGTCGTCGTCCGGGTCATGCGTGCGGCCTCCAGGGCGGCAGAGGTGGGTGGGTGTCGTCAGCGGGTGACGGAGCAGGGGTGAGCAGAGGGGGAGTCGAACGCAGCCTGGGGCATGAGCCCCCGGAATCGGTGACCTGCGTCATGCCGCCCCGGCCTTCGCTCTCCCTCACCCCGTGCACCGGACCTCCCCGTTCGCGCCGGACGCGGCCTCTCCGAGCCCGCCGAGTCCAGTGAACAGCACACCACTGACATTCACCCGAGCCCAGGCGCCGCGCCTGCGCCGGCCACCGTTCGCGGCTCTCGCACCCCCTGCCGCCACCTCAACGCCGAGGGGCGCCGCGGCTCTTCCGCGACGCCCCTGACCTGCACAACTCACCCACACCTTGCACACACTTCGATATTCAACACCGCACACGCGGTATGTTTTCAGCAGTCGTGATGCACCAAAGCATCCGCCGCCTTTCGCGACCGCAACCGGACATCGGACGGGGCGGGATCAGCCCGCGGCCACTCCGGCATCCGCGTCGGCCGCGGCCTTCACCACCGCCTTCGCCTGGAGGGCGGCATTGAGTTGGGCACCCCGCTCGGAGTCCAGGTTGAGTTTGGCGAGGATGGCCGGCACGGCGATGCTCGGGAGGGTGTGCTCGAAGAAGACGGTGAGCCGGCGGCTGAGGTCGGCCCGGTTGGTCATGGCCTGCGACATCATCTGGAGCCCCGCGAAGGCGCCGACGAACAACTCGGCGGTCTCCCTCACGACGACGCTCTCCAGAATTTCGCCGCGGCTCCGGGCGTCGTTCAGCAAGCCCTCGACGAACCGGGTCCACGACAGCATCGACTGCTTGCGGTCGAGGTGATTGGAGCCCTGCTCCACCGCCAGTCGCGCCGCTCCCCGCTGGATCGGGTCGCTGCGCAGCCGGAAGGCCAGCACCTGGCCCGAGTCGACGAATTCCTGAAGCTTGATCGTCTGCGGCTGCACGGCGATATCGACCACCTGCTCCTCGATCACCGCGAGCGCCAACTGCTCCTTGGAGGCGAAGTGGAAGTACAAGGCGCCCTTCGTCACGCCGGCGCGCTCGAGGACTTCGGCGATCGTCGCGCGGTCGTAACCCTGCTCGTCGAAAACCGACGCAGCCGCCTCCAAGATCACTCGCCGGGTCCGAATCGCGCGGTCCTGTTGTGCCACAGGACGCCTCCTGTCTCTCGATGTCTCTACGTTCCGCAACAGTTAGCTACAGCTCAAGTCGTCGCTCGATCAGCCACTTTCCCCTTTTCGACGGCCCGGCATTGAAAATAAAACCGGATGGTACGTATCTTATCAGCGATGTAGTTCCACCCGTAGCGACGCCTGGGGGCAGTCATGAGCGACACGATGCAGGTCAGCACTGTTCAGCCCAGGTCTCCACACCACCTGCCGGCCCCCGTCGGGGACCGGGCGACCGGACCGCGGGACCCCCACGGCGTCCCGGTCCCCCAGGAGTTCGTACACCGCCCTCTCGCCGACGACATGCTGGTCACCTCATGGCGCCGGGTCGGTGACACGCGTTTCTCGCTGACCGCCCAGTGGCCGCACGATCACGGTTACTTCGCCCCCAATCGCGGGCGACACCATCTCATCCTCACGGGTGAGACCATCCGTCAGGCCGGGTTGCTGCTCTGCCACGCCGAACTCGGTGTCCCGCTCGGCCACCACTTCATCCTCGGCGACCTCGTGTACACCACCCACCCCGAGCATCTCGCGGTGGGAAGCGGGCCCACTCCGCTGACCATCGACGTCATCTGTAGTCGGACGCGTATGCGGGCGGGCACGCTGACCAGTGGCCGCTTCGACATGACCTTCCGTAAGGCGGGCCAGATCGTCGCGACCGGCCACTCCGACGTCACGGTCACCTCACCCGCCGTCTACCGCCGGCTCCGCGGCGATCGACTGAGTGCGCGGCACACCCCCGGCCCCCTCCCCGCCCCCGTTCCGCCCCGGCCGACCGGCAGCGCCAAGGAACACGACGTCCTGCTCTCCCCCACCGGCCGGCCCGACCGCTGGCTGCTGCGCATCCCGCCCGGCCACCCCGCGGTGGTGAACCCGGCGAACGACCATGTCCCCGGCATGGTGCTGCTCGACGCCGCCCAGCAGGCCGCCCGCACCCTCACCTCGCCAGGCGCCTTCGTCCCGTACGCCTTCAGGACCGTTTTCCACCGGTACGCCGAGCACGGCACTCCCTGTGTGATCAAAGCCCACCGTGTCCCGTCGGCGCTGCCCTGCACCACCACGGTGCAGGTGACCGGCTCGCAGGACGGCAGTCCGGTCTTCGTCTCCACCCTGACGGCGCTGGATCCACGGGACTGACGACCCGTTCTCACGGCGGACCGTTCACCGTCGGCCGACGCACTACGCGGAGCAGCCGGCCCGGTGCGACCGCGTCACCACCACACCACTCGACAGTCCTCGGGGGCGGCATGCCCACCATTAGGCACGTGAAAGGCCAGACCACCATGGGTGAACTCAAGGGAAAGACCGCGCTGGTGACGGGATCCAGCCGGGGTATCGGCCGGGGCATCGCGCAGCGCCTCGCCGCCGACGGGGCCCTGGTCGCCGTCCACTACCGCAGTAATGACACCGCGGCCAAGGAAACGGCCGAGAGCATCCTCGACGCGGGTGGCCGGGCCTTCATAATCGGTGCGGAACTGGGCGTTCCCGGTGATGCCGAGGCGCTCTACGCGGCGTTCGACGAGGGGCTGTCGGCGTACGGCGCCGAGCCCGGTCTCGACATCCTTGTCAACAACGCGGCGATCAGCATCCCGGGGCACATCGACGAGGTGACGCCCGAGGACTTCGACCGCACCCTCGCGGTCAACACCAAGGCCGTGTTCTTCATCGCCCAGCACGGGCTGCGCCGGATGCGGGACGGCGGACGCATCATCAACGTCTCGTCGGCGGTGACGAGTACGGCGTTCCCCTCGACCATCGCCTACGGCGTCTCCAAGGGCGCGGTGGACGCCTTCACCCTCACCTTGGCGAAGGATCTCGGAGCGCGGGGCATCACGGTGAACACCATCGCGCCCGGCTTCACCGAGACCGATATGAACGCGGCGATGCGGGCGACTCCGGAGGCGCACGCCGCGCTGGCCTCCCTCTCGGTGTTCAACCGGATCGGCAAGCCCCAGGACATCGCCGACGTCGCCGCCTTCCTCGCGTCCGACGAGTCCCGCTGGATCACCGGCCAGCGCATCGATGTCACCGGCGGCTCCATGCTGTGAGGCCGCCGGCCCCCTGGGTCCGCATGCCGCGACCCGCGACCGCCGCTTCAGGCGTCGTGGAAGACCAGGCCCAGGGAGTGCCGCCGGCCGGAGCGGACGGTGCTCACACCGTGGCGTACGGGGCCGGCCGACCAGCCCCGGGCGGAGCGTACAGGGCGGTCGCGGGTCGTGAAGATCAGTCCGTGGCCCTGGGGCAGGACGGTGGTGGTGCCGCGGGACTGGGCGCGCGGCCGCTGCTCGACGAGCAGGAACTCGCCGCCGGTGTAGTCGGTGCCCTGCTCGTCCAGGCCGATGACGACCTGGAGGGGGAAGAGCATCTCCCCGAAGATGTCGCGGTGCAGCGCGTTCCAGTCCCCCGCCCCGTAACGCAGCAGAATCTGCGCGGACTTGGTCTGCCCGGCTTCGTGGCACATGGTCAGCCACTCCTCCAGGGTGGCCGGCTTGGGTCGGTGCGGCGCTCGGCGGTCACGGGCGGTGGGGTGGCAGCTCAGCGGAGTTGCTGCCAAGCGCCCTCGATGCCGAGGAGTTGCTGCTTGCGTTCGGGCCCGCCCGCGTAGCCCGACAGGGAACCGTTAGCGGCGATCACCCGGTGGCAGGGCCGGACGACCAGCAGCGGGTTCGCGCCGATCGCCGTTCCGATGGCGCGGACCGCACCGCGCGCCGCACCGATGTCGGCGGCGATCTTCCCGTACGTGGTGGTGGTGCCGTACGGGATGGCCTCCAGTGCCTGCCACACGCGCCGCTGGAAGTCGGTGCCCCGGGTGGGGGCGTAGGCAAGGGCGAAGCGGGTCAGCTCCCCGTCGAAGTAGGCGCGGAGCTGGTCGGCGATGCCGTCGAAGGCGGCGGGGGCGTAGGTCCAGCCGTCCTGGACGGTCGCCCCGCCCTTCTGCCCGGGTACGGACAGCGAAGCGAGCGCGGTGCCGCCGGGTGCGGTGGCCGATTCCTCGCCCACCAGCAGGAGTTCGCCCAACGGGCTGTCGAGGGTGGTGTAGAGCGTCATGGTCCGGTGCTTTCCGTGGTGGTGGGGCGGGGGCTCGCCGGCTCCGTGACCGGCGCGTTCCAGAAGTGGTGCATCGCGTACGAGCGCCAGGGGCGCCAGGCGTCGGCCCGCTCCCGCAGTCCGGCCGTGAGTGCACCGGCCCGGCGTATGCCGGCCAGTACGGCCACATCGCCGCTCAGCAGGACATCAGGGTCCCCGAGGGCGCGCATCCGGATGTATCCGGCGGTCCAGGGGCCGATGCCGCGCAGCCCGAGAAGCGCGCGTTCGGCCTCGTCCCGGTCGGCTCCGGCGTCCAGGACGACCGTGCCGTCGGCCAGGGCGGTGCTCAGGGTTCGCAGGGTCGCGCGCCGGGACTCCGGCATCCCGAGTTCGGTGAGGGTGGCCTGCGCGAGGTCGTCGACGCGGGGGAAGAGGTGGGTGAGCGCGCCGGCCGGTTCGGGCAGCGGGTCTCCGTACGCGGCGACCAGGGCACCGCCCAGTCTGCGGCCGGCCGCGACCGAGACCTGCTGGCCGAGGACGGCACGGAGGGCGAGCTCGTCCGGGGCGGGAGCGCCCGGCGAGCGCAGCCCGGGGTGCCGGTCCACCAGCCGCGCCAGTACGGCATCCGCGCGCAGCCACTCGGCGACCGCGTACGGATCGGCGTCCAGATCGAAGAGGCGGCGCACCCGCTGGCTCGCCGTGGTGAGATCCCGCAGCTCGGACAGGTGCAGCCGGCAGTCCAGCCAGCCGTCGCCGGCCGCCTCGTCGACCTCGGCGATCCCGGCGCCGTGCGGCAGCCGCAGGGTCCGCCGGTAGGTACGGGCCCCGGGCTCGCCGCTGACCTCCTCGATGCCGGTGATCGCGCGCCGCTGGAGGTGGTCGAAGAGCTGCCGCGCCGCATACGGCCCGCGGAAGGCCAGCCGCAGCGGCAGCACCCCGGGCGTCGTGGGCGGCGCCACCGGGCCGAAGCGGGTCCCCTTGCCGGGGCGGGCGGCACGCAGCTCGCTCGGGGTGAGCGCGTAGATCTCCTTGATGGTGTCGTTGAACTGCCGCACGCTGGCGAAGCCCGCCGCGAAGGCGATCTCGGCCGCCTGGAGTCCGGTGGTCTGCAGCAGGACCCGGGCGGTGTGGGCGCGCTGGGCCCGCGCCAGGGCCACGGGCCCGGCGCCCAGCTCGGCGTTCAGCTGCCGCTGGACCTGCCGGGCGCTGTAGCCGAGCCGGGCCGCCAGTCCGGCGACTCCTTCCCGGTCGACCACACCCTCGCTGATCAGCCGCATCGCCCGCCCGACGACGTCGGCGCGGGCGTTCCATTCCGCCGAGCCGGGCACCGCATCGGGGCGGCAGCGCCGGCAGGCGCGGAATCCGGAGCCCTGGGCGGCCGCGGCGGTCGGGAAGAAGGCGACATTGCGGCGGCGGGGTGTGGTGGCGGGACAGCTCGGCCGGCAGTAGATCCCGGTCGTGGACACCGCGAAGAAGAAGGCGCCGTCGAATCGGGCGTCCCTGCTGCGCACCGCCTCGTACCTGCTGTCCTCGTTCATCACAGGGTCCACTGTGCAGCAGGTCAGGCGGCGGCGCTGGCGGAAATCGGACGGCACGTTCGGGGATCCGGGTCGGGCCCGCGGGGCCACGCGTACGCGCGTGGGGATGCGCGCGCCCGCCCCCTTGCGGCCGTGCCGCCCCGCAGGACCGCGGCGCACCGCCGGCCCGGCGGACAACATCCTTCAGCCGTACGAGAGTTCAGCCCCACGAGCCCTGCCAGGGAGGATTCCGGGACCACCGTGCCCGGTCAGCAGGTGAGCACCTGAACTCCCGAGAGGCCGAGGCGAGTTCAGGGATTCCCCGGCATCGAACCCGTCCTACGAAGCCACTACCGTAAGGATCACGAGAATCAGGAGGATCACGAGAGTCTCCCAGCGCATCGCCCTCCGCAGGACACTCAGGTCCGACGAGCCGCCCGACCCGCCACTGCGCGTCATGAGCCCGCCGTCGTCGCTGCTGTCGCTGTTCCCGCTGTCGTCGCTCACGCCCTGCTCCGCTCCCTGCCGCCGGCTCACCGACCGACGGCCTGCCGATCGCCGGAGGTCAGCGTATCCCTGGGGCCCGCGGCACCGAGAGACGGGTACGGCCACAGCGAACGGCTGATCAGCGCGGATGTCAGGCCGGGGGCATCGGCCAGTCGTCCAGGGAACCTCCGCGCCATTCGACGAGGCGGGGATCGTCCAGCGCGATACTCCCGGCCGGGCCGGTGACGCCCGCGCGGCGGAGGAACTCGGCAACATCGCCGCGGCCATGGGCCAGGCCGACGATCTGCCCACGCACGGTCACCCGTCGGCCACCGGACGGCGTCGGCGGATGCACGATGACAGGCGGATGCTCGGTCATGCCTCCAGCGTGCGCCGGGGTCCGCGCTCGCGCATTTCGGCAGCCGCCGTGAGCGTCAATCCTCCGCGACGGGCCAGGAGCAATGCGCGACAATCCTGGCCATGACAATGGATGATCTTGTGATTCCGGATTCCCGCGCCTGTCGTGCCGCGCTGGAGGTGGCGAGCGCCTACTGCTCACCCGCGCTGCTGAACCACTCCGTACGGGCGTATCTCTGGGCGGCCGCCTACGCCTCGGCCCATGACATCGCCTTCGATCCGGAGCTCCTCTATGTGTCGGCCATGCTCCACGACATCGGCCTGGTGAAGGAGTTCGACAGTCACACCGTGCCCTTCGAGGAGGCGGGCGGCCATGTGGCGTGGGTGTTCGCGGCGGGCGCCGGGTGGCCGGTGGAGCGGCGGGTGCGGGCGTCCGAGGTGATCGTCCGGCACATGTGGGACGAGGTGGACGTGGCCATGGATCCGGAGGCCCATCTGCTGGTGTTCTCCACCTCGTTGGACATCTCCGGGCGGCGGCCCGACGCGCTGCCGGCGGACCTCCGTACCGAGGTGCTGGCGCGCTATCCACGGCTCGGCCTCGGCGAAGAATTCCTGGCGTGCTTCCGGGACCAGGCCGAGCGCAAGCCGGACAGCTCCCCCGCGGCCGCGGTCCGCCAGGGCATCGCCGCGCGGATCTCCGCCAATCCGCTGGATGCGCACGGCGCGTAGCGGACCCCCCTGGACCCGCGGCCCGCAGGCCATGGCAGTCGCGCGCGGCAAAGAGGAAGCCCCGGCCAGACGGGGGGACGCTGGCCGGGGCGGCTCGGGCGGGGTGCCGTAGCACCCACACCCAATTGAACGGTGAACTACAGCTGCGCGTTCCAGGCCGGCGGGGTGATGACCGTCACCCCGCCCGCGCACGGCACGCCCCCGCCCACCGGGAGACACCCTCCCGATCCTG